>CABSJA010000004.1 GCA_902477915.1 uncultured Veillonella sp. | reverse complement strand
AAGAATTAAAGGTTATGGATGCAACATCCACAACTTTATGTAAAGATAATAATATCCCTATTATTGTATTTAGCATGGACATTCCTGGTAACATTACAAAAGCCGCTAAAGGTGAAGAGATTGGTACCATAGTTCGAGGAGAATAATTCAAATGGAAATTAAAGAATTGTTGCAACAAGCAGAAGAACGCATGAATAAGTCTATTGAGGCTTTAAAACATGAATTTGCATCTATTCGTACAGGCCGTGCTAGTGTAGCATTGCTTGACAAAGTAATGGTTGACTATTATGGTAGCCCATCTCCAATTAACCAAGTTGCAAATATCTCCGTGCCTGAGCCGCGTATGATTGTTATTGCACCTTGGGATAAAACTATGATTGGTGCTATTGAAAAAGCAATCTTACAATCTGATCTTGGTTTAAATCCAGGTAATGATGGTGCTCAAATCCGATTGACTATTCCTCAATTGACTGAGGAACGTCGTAAAGAAATCGTTAAAGTTGTTCATAAAAAAGCTGAAGATGCTAAAGTTGCAGTACGAAATATTCGTCGTGATGTAAATGATGCATTGAAAAAAGAAGAGAAAGCTAAAACAATTACTGAAGATGATGCTAAAGACGGTTTAGATCAAATTCAAAAACTTACAGATGCTAAAATTAAGCAGATTGATGAGTTAAAAGCAGTAAAAGAAAAGGACGTATTAGAAGTATAATGTTAGATTCTAATAGCCTTATTGGAATACCATGGCAGCTTGCAAAGTCTCGTTTGCAGGCTGCCCATATTCCTTTTAAGGTAATGATTGGGGGATCCTTTAATCGCTTTTTTGATATTGCTGATAAAGGATTTTATGTAGCACGTATTACCAAGGTTGATGAGTGTTTACATATACTAGTGTATAGACCAATGATTGCCAGCGACTTCGGAAGTTCTATCGAGGTAGACTATGCTAAAGAAATTATTTAACCGTAAACCATCTGATACGCCTGTTATTGATAGTAATGTGATACCAAAACATGTTGCTATTATTATGGATGGCAATGGTCGTTGGGCAAAACGAAGAGGCATGCCACGATCAATGGGACACCGCGCAGGAGCCGACGTATTAAAGCAGATTGTTATTGCTGCAGATGAGATTGGAATTAGAGCTCTTACGGTATATGGCTTCTCCACAGAGAACTGGAAGCGTCCTGAACAGGAAGTTTCTTTACTTATGGCTCTCATAAAAGAATACTTAAATAATAATGTTAAGTATATGCATGAACATAATGTGCGTATTCGCTTTATTGGATATATCGGTGCTCTTTCAGATGAGCTTCAAAAGATTATTCACGATGCCGAATTATTAACTCAGAATAATACAGGCCTTACCTTACAGTTAGCAATAAACTATGGAGGGCGTGATGAAATAGTAAGAACTATCCGCGATATTACAAATTCTGTTGTGGATGGAACTATTACTACAGACGAGATTACAGAAGACTATGTTAGTTCCCAACTTTTCACTAAAGAGTTTAGTGATGTAGACTTGTTAATTCGTCCAAGTAGTGATTTTAGAATTAGTAACTTTTTATTGTGGCAGCTAGCTTACGCTGAATTCTGGTTTACTGATTTACATTGGCCAGATTTCACTAAGGAAACATTATTAGAGGCTGTTGCAGCATATCAAAAACGAGAACGCCGGTTTGGTGGCTTACGTGATGAGGAATAAAAAATGTTAAAAACACGTGTTATAACCGCTGTTATAGGTTTTATTATTGCCTTAGGGGCCATTACATTAGGCGGACCTGTATACGATATTCTTATTACATTATTAGCTCTATTGGGTTGGCGTGAGTTTGTTTTACTAGGTAAAGCTAAACATGTGCGTATGTCCATTTTATGGGGCTATATTAGTATTTTATTATTGATGATTGCCTTTGCATGTCATCAGTATATTCTAGCAATAGCTATATTAGTATTGAGTTTATCAGCCAATTATATGTTATGTACATTTGGTGAAAATAAATACTCTTTAGCTAGTGTTTCATTTAGTGTATTTGGCTTATTATATGTTGGTATTGGCATGATTTCTTTGCTCATGATTCGTCATGACTCTATATACATGTCTCTATCAATGCCATTTGAATTATATAATTGGGGAACAATTACTCTTTGGCTAGTATTATTTACAACATGGGCTAGTGATACTTTTGCTTATTTTGCTGGTCGTGCCTTTGGTAAACGTAAAATTGTTCCATCTATTAGTCCTAATAAAACACTAGAAGGTTTTATTGGTGGCTTTATCGGCTGTATTATTACAGGCGCAGTATTTTCGTATATCGTAGGCATTCCATGGTGGATGGGCATTCATGTTGGTATGATTAGCGGTATACTTGCACCATTAGGTGATTTATTTGAATCAAAGATTAAACGATTATGTAATGTGAAAGATTCTGGTACTTTACTACCAGGTCATGGTGGTGTATTGGATCGTTTTGATAGCTTATTATTTGCGGCTCCTATTACATTGATATATATATTACTCTTTTCGTACTAATCTAATAGAGGTAAGCTTATGAAATACCTAAGTATTATTGGCAGTACTGGCTCAATCGGTACACAGACACTAGATGTAGTGTCTCAACATCCAGATCAATTCAAGGTGGTTGCCTTAGTGGCACATCATAATATTGACCTCTTAGAACAACAAATTAAAGAATATCAGCCATTAGTAGCCGGACTAGTTGATGAAAATGCTTTTAAAGAGCTACAAGGCCGCTATACAGGTCCTACAAAACTGGTAGGTGGCAAGGAAGCGCTCATTGCAGCAGCAACAATTCAAGAAGCTACTATGGTTGTAACTGCTATTGTAGGTGCTGCTGGTATTGAACCTACTGTGGAGGCCATCAAAAAAGGTAAGACCATTGGTCTTGCTAATAAAGAAACATTAGTAGCCGGTGGCCCATTGATTACATCCTTAGCGAAAGAGTATGGCGTACAAATTTTACCTATTGATAGTGAACACAGTGCTATTTTCCAATGCTTAGAAGGTCAAGATCGCGATAATGTTGATTCCTTAATCGTTACAGCTTCCGGTGGCCCCTTACGTACTTGGGACTCTGATAAGATTCAAACTGCCACTGCTGCAGATTGCTTGCGACATCCAACTTGGAATATGGGTAATAAGATTACTATCGACTCTGCATCTCTATTTAACAAGGGCTTAGAGGTAATCGAAGCTCATTGGCTATTTGGTTTTGATTTTGATCATATTGATGTTGTCGTACATCCTCAAAGTATCGTTCATTCCATGATACGCATGAAAGATGGGGCTATATTAGCTCAAATGGGTAATCCAGATATGCGCGAGCCTATTCAATATGCTTTGACATATCCAAAACGTGAAGTTTTAAGTATGAATCATCTTGATTTTTCAAAAGCTTTACAATTAGAGTTTTTACCACCACGATATGATGATTTTCCTGCCCTTCGTCTAGCATATGAAGTAGGACGAGCAAGTGGCTTTAAACCAGCCGTATTTAATGCTGCAAACGAAACAGCAGTTTATGCATTTTTAGATGATAAAATCGCCTTTGGTGATATTTACAAAGTCGTTACATCAGTTCTAGAATCTATGGGACCTGAAGATGACTTTACGTTAGACAATTTATTAGCTATCGATAGATGGGCTCGTGAAAAGGCTACATCATTGATGGTATAGGAGTATATATGACAACGGCATTAGCCACAATATTTGTATTTGGTTTAATCGTGTTTATTCATGAGTTAGGCCATTTTATTACAGCAAAAATGTCGGGTATGCAAGTAGATGAATTTGCCATAGGTTTTGGACCTGCGATTTTTAAAGTTCAAAAAGGGGAAACCTTATATTCTATTCGTATCATTCCTCTTGGTGGCTTTAATCGTATTGCTGGCATGAGTCCTGACGAGCCGTTAAATGAACGGTCATTTTATACTAAACCTGCATGGAAGAAATTTATTGTTATTTCTGCAGGGGCTGTATTTAATTTTTTATTGGCCATTGTTTTATTCTTTGGCCTCAATGCAACAGTAGGTAATCTTACCTATACAAATGATCCTGTTATTGGTAATATCATCCCTGGTAGTGCCGCTGAACAAGCTCATTTACAATCAAATGATAGAATTCTTACTATTGATGGTAAAAAGATTTCAACGTGGGATGAAATCCGACCTAGCTTACAAGGTACTGCCAACCATGGTGTTACCGTTGTGGTAGATCGAGACGGAGAAACTGTAGAAACTACAGTGATTCCAAAAATGGAACAAGATAGTCCTAAAATTGGTATTTATCCTAGTTTTACACGAGAAAGTTATAGCATAGGCGAGTCTTTGAGTCTAGCTGTTACTCGTACTGGTCAAACAATTGTTGCTATGTTAAGTGGTTTGTATGATATGATTCGCGGCACACAAGCTGCAGAATTATCCGGCCCAGTAGGTATTTCACAAATGGCTGGCACTATTGCACAATCTGGCTTTGCACCACTTTTGAGCTTTGCTGCATTCTTAAGTATTAACTTAGGGGTTATCAATCTTTTACCATTACCTGTATTAGATGGTGGTCATTTAATTATTATTTTGGCTGAAGCAATTACAGGTCGTAAATTACCTGCTAAGGCACTAATGTATATTCAAATGGTTGGTGTTGCTTTAATGGTAGCATTATTCTTATATGTAACGACTCAGGATATATTCCGATTACTATAAGATAGATGGGAGATTACAATGATTGTACGTAAACCAACAAATGGTATCTATGTAGGTACAGTTAAAATTGGTGATTATGCACCGGTAAGCATTCAATCTATGATTACTACAGATCCGGTTCATACGGAAAAGGCTATAGCTGAAATAAATCGTTTAGCTGAGGCTGGTTGTGAACTAGTACGTGTTGCAGTTCCTACTATGGCTTCTGCTAAAGCTTTAAAAGCAGTTCGTGCTGGTATTGATATTCCTTTAATTGCTGATATTCATTTCGACTATAAATTAGCGTTAGAAGCTATCGAGAATAATGTTGATGGATTGCGTATTAATCCAGGAAACATCGGCGGTGAGGATAAGGTATTGGCAGTTATTGAAAAAGCTAAACCTAAACAAATTCCGATTCGTATTGGCGTTAATGCAGGGTCTTTACCAAAGCATATCCTCGATGCACATGGAGGTCATCCTACAGCTGATGGCATGGTGGAAACTGCATTAGAACATGTCCGAATTCTCGAAAAGCTCGACTACCGTCAAATGAAATTATCTATTAAAGCAACGGAAGTTCCTTTAATGGTAGAAGCCTATCGTAAGTTATCCGATAAGATTCCTTATCCATTGCATTTAGGTGTTACTGAAGCTGGTACGATAAAACAAGGTACTATTAAGTCTGCTATGGGCATTGGTGCTTTATTATTAGACGGTATCGGTGATACTTTACGTGTATCCTTAACAGGTGATCCCATACATGAAATTGAAGTAGGTCGAAGTATTTTGAGTAATTTAGGATTACGAAACTTTGGAGCTACAATGATTTCCTGTCCTACTTGCGGTCGATGCCAAGTGAACTTATTTGATATGGCAGGGATTGTAGAGGAACGTTTAGCATCCATTAAAGCACCTATTAAAGTAGCTGTTATGGGTTGTGTCGTAAATGGGCCTGGTGAGGCTCGTGAGGCTGATTTCGGCATTGCTGGTGGTAATGGACAAGGTATTGTCTTCCGTAAAGGGGAAGTTATCAAGACTGTGCCAGAAGCTGAATTAGTAGATACATTATTTAGAGAAATTGATCAATATTTAGAAAACTTAGATGAGGAGTCTTTATGTTAGCCACTAAATTATATGCACCTACATTGCGTGAGGTTCCATCTGACGCTGATGTAGTTAGCCAACAGCTTATGCTTCGCGCTGGTTTTATGCGCAAAACTGCAAATGGTTTATATAGCTTTTTACCATTAGGTTGGAGAAGTATCAAAAAAATCGAAGCTATTGTACGTGAAGAAATGGATCGTGCTAGTGCTCAAGAAATCATGATGCCTATTTTACAACCTGCTGAAATTTGGAAAGAATCTGGCCGTTGGAATGCATATGGTGCTGAAATGATGCGTATTAATGATCGTCATGATAATGAATTCTGTTTAGGACCAACTCATGAAGAGATGATTACTACACTTGTTAAAAATGAGATCAATTCATATCGTCAATTACCAGTAAATTTATATCAAATTCAAAGTAAATTCCGTGATGAACGTCGTCCGCGTTATGGTTTAATGCGCAGTCGCGAATTCATTATGAAAGATGCATACTCTTTTGATGTGGATGAAGCTGGTTTAGATGAATCTTATAAATCTATGTATGATGCATATACACGTATTTTCACGCGTTGTGGTCTTACATTCCGTCCGGTAGAAGCTGACAGCGGTGCTATCGGGGGTAGTGGCACACATGAGTTTATGGCAATCGCAGAAGCTGGTGAAGCTGATATTGTGTATTGCACAAAATGTGACTATGCTGCCAATATTGAAATTGGTAAACCTGGTATTATGAAACAGGAAGAAGAAGCACTTCAAGAGTTATCTGTTGTGGACACTCCAAATGCAAGTACTATTGAAGCTGTTGCAGAAATGCTTAATTTACCATTACATAAAACGATTAAAGCTGTAGTATTTTCTATTGATGGTAAAGTTGTGTTAGCTATTGTTCGCGGTGACCATGAAGTAAATGAAGTAGCAGTGCAACATGCTGTACTTGGTTCCGTAGAGCCTGAAATGGCTACACCAGAAGAATTGGAAAAAGTAGGTTTAACAGCTGGCTTTATAAGTCCAGTTGGGTTAAAACAAACAGAAGAGTTTGCCATAGTAGTAGATGAATCTGTTATGGAAACGTACAATGTTTGTGGTGGTGCCAATAAGAAAGATGCACACTATATTAACATCAATCCAAAACGTGACTTTAATGTAGAAGATATTATTGTCGCACCGATTCGTTTGATTACAGCTGACGATGTTTGCCCAACTTGCGGTGGTGCTCTAGAACATGCTAAAGGTATTGAAGTAGGCCAAGTATTTAAATTGGGTACAAAATACTCAGAGGCATTACAAGCTACATTCTTAGATCAAAATGGTCGTCCTAATCCAATGATTATGGGTTGTTATGGTATTGGTGTATCTCGTACATTAGCTGCTGCTATTGAGCAGTATCACGATGAAAATGGTATTATTTGGCCACGTTCTATTGCTCCATTTGAAGCCGTTATCGTTCCTATTAATGCAAAAGACGAAGCTTTGATGTCTACAAGTCAAACAATTTATACTGCATTACAAGATGCAGGTGTAGATGTGTTACTTGATGATCGTAAGGATCGAGCTGGTGTAAAATTCAAAGATGCTGATTTAATTGGCTATCCACTTCGTATTACAGTAAGTAAAAATACACTTGAAAATAATGAAGTAGAAATTCAAATCCGTAAGTCTGGTGAAGCGATTACATGTGCAATCGATTCTGTAGCGACTAAGGTTACTGAATTACTTCAAGATTTATAATTAAATTGCGATTCTAGTGAATACTCATTAGGGTCGCAATTTTTCTATCTCATCTTGAATAAATTAGCTAAATCAGTCATAATTAAAAGATAGGATAATTGTAATGGGAGGTGCTCTATGCTTGTTGATTTTCACATGCATTCTATCTATTCTGATGGAGTTAAAAGTCCAGAAGAATTATTACGTCATGCTTTAGATTGTAATCTATCTATGATGGCTTTAACTGATCATGACGAAATTGATGGCATAAAAGCATTGCGTGCCGCTCAAAAGCAATTAGATCCGGAAAAAACTATTAAAATTATTAATGGTTGTGAATTTAGTGCTGACTATAAAGATAAATCTATTCATATTCTGGGATATCGTTTTGATGAAACAAATCAAGAATTAAAAGACTTTATTCAATATTTTAAAGCAAAACGAGAAGAACGGATTGATGAGATTATCAAACGTTGTAATAATGCTGGGTATGTTATATCGAAAGATGACTTACTTAAAAAATTTCCTAAGACGCAAGCTTATGGGCGTCCACATATTGGACAGTTATTAATTGATGGTGGTTATGCTAAGGATATTAATGAGGTATTCAAAGGTATTCTTCGAAAAGATAGCCCATGCTATGTACCTAAGGTAAAGGTTGAGGTTCCGCATATTATTGATATTATTCATAAAGCTGGTGGCCTTGCCGTTATGGCCCATCCTAAACTAGTAACTAGTGATGAATATGTAGTAGAAATGTTAGCCTATGATTTTGATGGTATGGAGGTTTACCATACTAAACATAACGATGATGATGTGAAACGATATAAAGCATTAGCTAAAGAACATAACTTGTTTATTACAGGTGGTTCTGATTATCATGGTATTCCAGGTAAAGCACCAGATCAATTTGGCGATTACTTGGTATCCGCTGAAAATGTATCAGAATTTATTAGTTTGTTATAAATAATGAGGTTGACTATGGAAGTCGTTGCATTTGTAGGTAGTAGTGGCACTGGTAAAAGCCATCGTGCGCTCGTAGTTGCTCATGAAAATAATATTGAATGTATCATCGATGATGGCATTTTAATTCATGATAATAAGATTGTAGCTGGCTTTTCTGCAAAGAAAGAATCTAGCCGATTAAAAGCTGTTCGTCGTGCTATTTTCCAAGATGAAGTACAAGTAAAATCAGTGCGTGAACAATTAGATAAAATTAATCCTAATAAGCTTATGATTATTGGTACATCCGATAATATGGTTAAGAAAATTACGAAAGCATTAGGCTTGCAAGATCCAGATCGATACATTCGCATTGAAGATGTAGCTACACCTAAAGAAATTGAAAAAGCACAACATGCTCGTCTTAAAGAAGGTAAACATATTATTCCAGTTCCAACAATGGAATTGAAACCTCACTTTAGAGGATATTTGATTGATCCAATTAAAACCATGTGGCGTCGCCGTACATTGAAAAAACAAGATCAAGATACATTGGGTCAAATTGGATCAGAAGGTTTTGAACGTTCTGTAGTTCGTCCTGCTTTCAGCTATTATGGACGTCTTACCTTCGATGATGATGTAATTATTAAATTGATTCGCAATGGCTTAAAAAAAGTTGTTGGTGTTGATGAATCAAGTGTTATTTCTTTCAAAAAGAGTGACAAAGGCCAAAATGGTTTAGTTGTTGATATGGCTGTTGTTATTGAACATGGTTATCCTGTTAAAGCATTGATGCAACAGGTACAAAAGTCTGTTCGAAATGAAATTGAGTATATTACAGGCATGTCTATTGAACGTATGTCTATAAAAGTTAAGAATATTATAGAAACAAAACGTAAGATTGTTAAAGTATAGGAGTTAGAATGAAGTCTTATTATATTTACACCTATGGTTGTCAAATGAATACAGCTGATTCTGAGCGCTTATCGCATCAGTTAGAATCTGTAGGCTATACACCTACAGAGGACGTAGAAACTGCAGATTTAATTTTATTAAATACTTGTGCAGTTCGTGAGAATGCAGAAACAAAGGTCTATGGCCGCATAGGTGAGCTAATGAGACTAAAGCGTAAAAACAAAAACTTGATTCTTGCTGTTACAGGTTGTATGGCTCAGAAGAATCAAGCGGAAATGTTTAAACGGGCTCCACATATTGATATTGTATTAGGTACTCATAATATTCAACATATTAATGAAATGATTGAAGAGGTTCAACGCGGTCATACACATCAAATCAATGTGGATATGGATAATTCTGTACTACCTGAATTGGAAGCGAAACCTAATGGCACCTTTTATGCATGGGTACCTATTATGAATGGTTGCAATAAGTTCTGTACCTATTGTATTGTTCCTCACGTTCGTGGTAGAGAGATAAGTCGTCCTGTAGAAGCCATTGTAAAAGAGGTTACTGAACTAGGTGCAAAAGGGTTTAAAGAAATCACGTTATTAGGACAAAATGTAAACTCTTACGGTTTAGATTTCAAAGATGGTACTGATTTTGGTACATTAGTTGATGCCCTCGATGGTATTCCAGGAATTGAACGTATTCGCTATATGACGAGTCATCCTCAAGATATGACTAAATCTATGATAGATGCACTTGGGCGATCTTCCAATATCGTTACCCATTTACATTTACCAATTCAATCCGGTTCAAACCGTATTTTAAAAAAAATGAACCGTCATTATACAGTAGAACATTACAAAGAATTACTTTCTTACTGTCGTGAGAAAATTAAAGATGTAGTAGTTACTACAGATATTATCGTAGGTTTCCCAGGGGAAACAGAGGAAGACTTCCTAGCTACATTACAATTGTTAAAAGATGTACGCTATGATATGGCTTATACATTCATTTATTCTAAACGTTCTGGAACGCCAGCAGCGACTATGGATGATCAAGTTCCAGAAGAGGTTAAACGGGTACGTTTACAAACATTGATGGATGTGCAAAATGAAATCTCTTATGAACTAAATAAACCTATGGAAGGGCAAGTGTTTGATATTATTGTAGAGGGGCCAAGTCCTCGTGATGAAGATATGTGGTTTGGTCGCACATCGGGCAATAAAATGGTATTATTCCCGAAAGACGACTCTTTATCAATTGGCGAAACCGTACCAGCCTATATTGATAAAGCACAAACTTGGGTTTGCTACGGTACAATACAAAAGGGGTAAGTATGGCAAAAAAGCAAACACCTATGATGGAGCAGTATTTAGATATTAAATCTAGATATTCTGAAGAATTACTGTTCTTTCGTTTAGGTGACTTTTATGAATTATTTAATGATGATGCATTAATTGCATCTCGTGAACTTAATATAACCTTAACCGGTCGCCCAACAGGAGATGAGGAACGCACACCTATGTGTGGCGTTCCTTTTCATGCTGCTGAAAGTTATATTGAAACATTGGTAAAAAAAGGTTATAAGGTTGCTATATGTGAACAATTAGAAGATCCTAAAGCAGTTAAAGGCATCGTTAAGCGTGATGTTATTAAGGTCATCACACCAGGGACTGTAATGACTGAAAATGGTAATGATGCACGATCAAACAACTTTTTAGCGTTATTTTATATGGTAAAAGATGCATGGATACTCGTATTTTCTGATGTATCTACAGGGGAAGTTATTTGGCATCGCATTACTGATTGTGAAAAACGAAGCGATATGTTTGATGCTCTCAGCATGTATCGTCCAAGTGAAATTATATTGCCTGAGGGAACAGTATTACCGCAAGATATAAAAGACTTTATGGATAATCAATTCAGTAATATTGTATTATCTCCATTTAGTACATATCATACACAGCGCGAAGTAGCGGAAAAGGCGGTTACTCACTTTGGTGATCTAGGTCTCATGGAAGAGGATGTATGGGAAGCTTTGGGCTATATGCTCTTATATTTAGAGGATATCATTAAGTCTGAAATTTCTCACATTAACTATGTTCATCAATTGAGTGTCGGAAATCGTTTGATTTTAGATACATCTTCTTTGCGCCATTTAGAGATTACTCATAACTTACGTGATGGTGGTCAAAAAGGTACATTACTTGATGTACTTGATCGTACATTGACACCAATGGGGGCTCGTCTTTTAAAACAATGGCTCGAAAGTCCGTTGACGGATGTTAATCAAATTCAGCGTAGACAAGCCGCTGTAGCAGAACTGATTACACGTGGTGCAGAACGTTCCCATATCCGTAGCTTACTGGACTGCATTTATGATTTTGAGCGTATTGTAGGACGTGTAGAAACTGGATCTGTGTCCCCAAGGGACTTAACAGCACTTCGTGAATCATTAGCTGTTTTACCAGATATTAAAAATGTATTAAGTACATGTGCCAGTTTATCATTAACTTCTATCAATGATCGTATTCAAGATCATAAAGATATTTATGACCTATTATGTCGTGCTATTGCTGATCAGCCTGCACTGACATTAAAAGAGGGTCGAGTTATTAAGGATGGTTTTAATCCGGATTTAGATGAACTACGTTCATTGGCTACGAATAGCGAACAATGGTTAGCCAAGATGGAAGCTGATATTAAAGAGGCTACCGGTTTATCTAAAATTAAAACTGGCTATAATAAGGTGTTTGGTTACTATTTTGAAGTATCTCATAGTAAATCTGAACAAGTACCGGATTATTTCATTCGAAAACAAACTTTAGCCAATGCAGAGCGTTATATTACACCGGAATTAAAAGAGTTTGAAATCAAAATTCTCAGTGCTAAAGATAAGATAATCGCCTTAGAACATGAACTATATCAACAATTACGAAATGATATTAAACTCGTTATAAAAGATGTACAAGAGACAGCTCGTGCTCTTGCTGAGCTTGATGTATTAGGTTCCTTAGCACTTGTAGGCTATGAAGAGAATTATATTTGTCCTACCATTGTAATGAATGGACAAATTAATATTCGCGATGGTCGTCATCCTGTTATTGAAAAATTCTTAAAACGTGAGGTCTTTGTACCGAATGATATCTTTTTAAATCATGATGATGAGGAGTTCTTGCTCATTACAGGACCTAACATGGCAGGTAAATCAACGTATATGCGTCAAGCGGCAATTTTAATGATTATGGCTCAAATTGGCTCTTTTATTCCTGCTCGGGAGGCATCTATTTCACCTGTAGATCGTATCTTTACGCGCGTAGGTGCAAGTGATGATATTTCTACTGGTCAAAGTACCTTTATGGTAGAAATGAAAGAGGTAGCATATATATTAGAAAATGCCACACACAATAGCTTGATTATTCTCGACGAAATTGGTCGTGGTACGAGCACCTTTGATGGATTGAGTATCGCCCAAGCTGTAGTGGAGCATATTTGTAAGCATATTCATGGCAAGACATTATTTGCTACACATTACCATGAGTTAATCTGTTTAGAGGAAAGCTATAGTAAATTAAAGAATTATACTGTAGCAGTAAAAGAAAAAGGTAAAGATGTAGCATTCTTGCGCCGCATCATTAAAGGTGGTGCAGACCGAAGCTATGGTATTCACGTAGCTAGACTGGCTGGTTTACCTAATTCTGTATTAAAACGAGCAGAAGTGATTTTGGAATCCTTGGAAGATCAAAGTCATGATGCTAGTGATTTAAATAATCGTGTGATTGGCGGTCAACCTACTAATGTGGTTAAACCAACCACTAAACAAGTGAGTGATTCTCCACTAGGTAACTTATTTACTCATTCAGTAGTTGATAGCTTACTGGAAGTGGATGTAATGAGCATGACACCTATTGAAGCATTAAATAAATTATATGAACTACAAGAGGAGGCTCGTAAAGGAGGCGGGAAATAATGGCTACCATTCATGTTTTGGATGAAACCACAATCAATAAGATAGCTGCTGGTGAAGTCGTTGAGCGCCCCGCATCAGTTATTAAAGAGCTCATTGAAAACTCTATCGATGCTTCTGCTACTAATATAGAGGTAGAAATTGGAGATGGTGGTGTGGCGTATATGCGCATTACCGATAATGGCATTGGTATGACTGAAGAGGATGCGCGGTTAGCAATCTTACGCCATGCTACATCTAAAATTCAGCATGTAGAGGATTTATTTGATATTGCATCCCTCGGCTTCCGTGGTGAAGCATTGGCTAGTATTGCCTCTGTATCTCATTTTTCCATGACTACACGTAAAGCAGATGCTGATTTAGGGACTCGTATTACCGTAGATGGTGGTACTTTTACCGATTGTATTCCTTACGGTGCAGCACCTGGCACAACAATTGAAATTAGAGATCTGTTCTATAATACGCCAGCCCGTCGTAAATTCTTGAAAACGGAACGCACAGAATCTTCTAAGATTCAAGATATTGTGGGAAAATTAGCTCTTAGTAATCCACACATTTCCTTTAAGCTCATTATCGATGATCGAGTGGCTATTATTACGCCTGGAAATGGCAATATTGGTGATACTGTAGCTGCCCTATATGGCTATAAAACTAAGGATGATATTTTCACTGTTGCTTATGAAAGTGACTCTATCTATATCGACGGTGTGGTGAGTAAACCTACACTTCTAAAAAGCACGAGAATTTGGCAGACTATTATCGTTAATAACCGCGTTATTTCTGATAAAACTATAATGAAGGCTATCGATAATGCATATCACGCATTATTGCCGAAAAATGGTCATCCTTTAGTAGTTCTAAATATTACTGTTCCTGCTGAGATGGTTGATATTAATGTCCATCCTCGTAAGAGTGAAGTAAAATTCTCTGATGATAAGATTATATTTAAAGCCGTTTATCATGGTATTTTAAATGCCTTAAATAATCCTCTCCATGAGCGTTATGAACGCGAATCATCCTCTTATATGAGTGGTATAGTCACTAATGGAGTTGACTTCAATAGTAACAATAGGGATAGTAATAGTAGTTCATCTTCCGCTGGCAAAAGTACGTATGATTCGTACCGAACACCTTCTGTGGTAGAAGATGAGATGCAGTCTGCTGAACATATAGCAACAGCGGTAGATTTTGATAAGGTCTTTGGTGGACGACGTACAAAAGGGTACGAAGTCATGCGTAGTGAAACTACGCAGTTTGTAGAGAATCTTAAAACTAAAGGGTACACACCACCTTCGCCTAAGGCGACGTTCGAACAGTCTTCCTTTACAGATGAAAGTTTTGATGCTGTACCTACCGAATATACTAGTTATACAAAAGAGGACGTCGAGAGATTTAAGTCCTTATCTCAAGATATTCGGGAAGATAATACAGAAGAACGTACGATTCAAAATTCTGGGTTCTTACCTATGGGACAAGTTGCGTCTTGTTATATTTTGGCTAAAAAGGGTGATGATCTCTACATTATAGATCAACATGCGGCCCATGAACGTGTGCGTTATGATAAGCTTTGTAAGTCCTCTGAAGCAATTCCTATGCAATCTATACTAGTTCCTCAATATAGTGAGGCCACTGATGATGAAATGAATTTGGTAGAGGAAGAACGAGAAACATTACTTGATCTTGGATTTGATGTCGAATTAGGTGGTCCTACAAAGATAAAACTTGTAGGCGCTCCTGTAGATTTAGTAGAATCTAAGGCGTTTGAAATTCTCCAATATGTATTTTCTTACTTACATGATCACCAACAACCTACTAAGGCTCAGTTGCGTCATGAAATGCTAGCCTATGCATCTTGTAGAGGAGCCATTAAGGCAGGTCATAACCTTAATATGTATCAAATGACTACCTTAATTGAGGATTTATTTAGTACTGAAAAGCCTTATGTATGTCCTCATGGTCGACCAACAATTATTAAGTTTACACCTGATGAATTAGGGAAATTATTCTTACGGTCCTAATATGAATATTTTAACTACATCTCAAAAATCTAATGAGGCCATTCAGGAGGAAGCCAAAGCATTGGCTTCCTCTATGCATATGACCTATATAAAACGAGGAAAATCATCTATACCGGCATTATTTAGAGAATATCAATGTGAATATATTGCGGTTCTTTCAGGCTCTGGATTAACTATCCACTTTCCTGAAAACAAAAAACATAGCTTTCATCTTTCCATGGCACAACTACGTATATTACGTATAGAACGTGGTGAAGGAGATCATCTAGTTAATGCTGTTCAAACTATTCTGGATAAAAAAGGCATACTTGATGGACAGCAGTTTACATTTCTCGACTCTACTATAGGCCTAGCTAGTGATAGCATTATTGTTAGTTATGCTTTTCCTAATGTAGAGATACAAGGATTAGAAGGTTCGTTTCCTATATGGCTTGCTACTTCCTATGGATTGGCTCATTATATTCATAGTGAGGATAGTGTAACAAATGCGTTACGACGTATTCAGGTACAACATGCGACCTGTGAAAACTATTTACCTAACCTATCAGATAATAGTGTAGATATTATTTATTTTGATCCCATGTTTGAAGTGCCTGTAGAGGAAAGTCCACAATTTAAGCCGCTTCGTGGTCATACTGTAGAAAGTCATATTGATGATATAATTATGTCGCAAGCTATGCGCGTTGCTAGATATGGTGTTATTATAAAAGAACGACCCTTTAGTTCGGTCTTTCAAAAGTATCCACCTCATCAATGGGTGGGGGGAAAGTATAGCCGCATAGGCTATGGTGTATATATGAAGGAGTTATTGTGAATCCCTTAATTACCATCGTTGGACCTACGGCGGTAGGCAAAACTGAGCTTACCTTGGAATTAGCTGAACAACTTAATGCTGAGGTTATTTCTGGTGATGCTTACCAAGTATATAAACAACTCAATATTGGTACCGCTAAACCATCGATGGATGAACTTAATCGGGTAAAACATCATCTCATTGATATACTAGAACCAAATGATTCATATTCGGTGTCTATTTTTCAAGACCAAGCGAAAGAGATTATCGCTAGTTTAAAAGATCAGAATATTCTTCCTATTTTATCTGGTGGCACGGGACTGTATGTTCAATCATTATTGGAGAACTATAACTTTAATGATGTTAAACCTGATGAAAGTTTGCGAATAGAACTTGATGAGTTATATAATACCAAAGGTATTGAAGGCTTACGAGACTATGCTTTCACATTGGGAAAAGCACATAACATAGAAATTCAATATAGTGATAAACATCGTTTATATCGAGCTATTGAGATATTGTATCATGGTAATGTAGATTCGTTACGAAATCAGACAAAAGATGGTTTATCTTATAAAGGACCTATCATCGGTCTCATGAGAGATCGTGATAAATTATATGAACGCATTAATTTACGCGTTGATATGATGTTTGATGCAGGTTTGATTGAAGAAGTAGAACAACTCATTAAGTCTGGAGTAAATCCTGACTGCCAAGCCTTTAAGGGGATTGGTTATAAAGAGGTTGTAGAATATTTAAATGGCAGTATTACCCTCGATGAATGCCGCGATTTAATTAAGAAGAATACTCGACATTTTGCAAAGCGCCAAATCACTTGGTATAAACGTATGCCATATATTGAATGGATACATATTGATAGCAATACATCTAAAGATTTTATATTTAATAAAGCTATGGATTTAATCCGTAGAGAAGGATTAGCATGACATTAGAAGAAATACGCAGTAAAGCCCTTGAGATGGCTGAACTAGAATTTAAGAAATTTGAACCTATTGCATTAGCCAATACTAAAAAGGTGTTAGAAGCCTTTAAAGAATGCCAAGTATCTGATTATCACTTCACAGGTACTACTGGTTATGGTTATAACGATGTGGGCCGTGAAAAATTAGATGAAGTATTTGCCTATGTATTTAAAGGTGAAAAGGCTATCGTTCGTCCTCATTTCGTATCTGGTACACACGCACTAGCAACAACGTTGATTTCCTTAATGGGGAATGGTTCTAAAGGTAAAGAATTTATCTATGCCGTTGGGGCTCCTTACGATACAATGCAATCCGTAATTGGTGCTGCTCGTCAAGTACGTGGTTCCTTATTAGAAAAAGGGTTTACCTATACTGAGGTGCCTTTAAAAGATAATACCTATGATGTGGAGGCCATAGCTAACGCCGTTAATGATAATACGCGAGTAGTAGTCATTCAACGTTCTCGCGGCTATAGTACGCGTGAACCATTATCTATTGCCGATATTAAGATCATTGTAGATGCTGTAAAAGCTAAAAATCCTAACACCATTTGTTTTGTAGATAATTGCTATGGCGAATTTACAGAGTTACAAGAACCATTAGAAGCTGGTGCCGATATTATGGCGGGCTCTCTCATTAAAAATGCAGGGGGTGGTTTGGCGCCAACTGGCGGTTATATTGTTGGTAGAGAAGACCTTGTAGAAGATGCAGCCTATCAACTTACTGCTCCAGGACTAGGCGATCATATGGGCTCCTATGCTCCTGGTTATCGCTTGTTCTTCCAAGGTTTATTTATGGCACCTCACGTAGTATTGCAAGCACTTAAAGGGGCTGTATATACGGCTGCGGTAGGTGAATTGTTAGGCTATGATGTATTCCCTAAGGTAAATGCTGATCGCTATGACTTGATCCAAGCCATCAATCTAAAAAATGGGGAAGAAATGGAGCACTTCTGTGTAGGTATGCAAGCCTATTCTCCTGTAGATGCTCATGTACATCCAATCCCTGGCGATATGCCTGGTTATGAAGATAAAATTATCATGGCTGGTGGTACCTTTGTACAAGGCTCCTCCATTGAATTAAGTGCAGATGGTCCAGTTCGTCCTCCGTATACGATTTTCATGCAAGGTGGACTTGTATTTGAACATTCTATGCTCGGTATTCTAGGAGCCGCTGAAGAGCTTTTAAAACATAGATAATTCTTTGAATCCCTTTTGTTATGAGAAAGGGATTCTTTTTATTTCAAATCTTTTCAATGCACCTAATTCTAGGCTATAATATAAGTTGCTATAATTTCATAGCAATACTACTCGGACTTTTACACCGAACTAGTGTTTTACACGTCAGGCTTTCACCCTGATTAGTTTTATGATCAAGAGATCATTAAAAGGAGAAAGTATGGAAAAAGTTATCGCTGTAGCTATGAGTGGCGGCGTAGACAGTTCTTTAACTGCTGCAATGCTACTAAAACAAGGCTATAAAGTATTTGGTATTACCCTATGGCTATGGGTGAGTGGGACACCGTATGATGAGGTGCCTCTTGCCGTAACAGATGCTAAGAAAATGTGTGATTTTCTTGGTATTGAGCATCATGTTATCGATGCTCGCGATGTATTCTACGATAATGTAGTAGATTACTTTGTAAAAGAATATGCCTATGGTCGTACACCAAATCCTTGTGTATTTTGTAACAAA
The DNA here is from genome assembly GCA_902477915.1 of uncultured Veillonella sp. Classification (GTDB taxonomy): domain Bacteria; phylum Bacillota; class Negativicutes; order Veillonellales; family Veillonellaceae; genus Veillonella. The sequence continues at coordinate 45,945 of CABSJA010000004.1, read as the reverse complement.
AATATCAAGTTTGATTTGATGCTCAACCGTGCTCTTGAACTTGGTGCCACACATATGGTTACAGGCCATTATGCACAGGTTAATTATAATGAACAAACAGGTTTATATGAGTTACATAAAGGTGTTGATCCTACAAAAGACCAAAGTTATGTTATGTACAATATGAACCAACGCATTTTGAGTCACCTCATGTTCCCACTAGGTGGTCAATGTAAGACTGAAACACGTAAATTAGCTGCTGAATATGATTTGCCAGTAGCTAAAAAACCAGATAGTGTAGATATTTGTTTCTTGCCTCATGGGAATTATCAGAAGCTTGTAGTAGAAGAAATGAAAGATAAACCAAAGTCTGGTAATATCGTTACTGAAGATGGTGAGGTATTAGGTAAGCATAATGGCTTATTTAATTACACTATTGGCCAACGTAAGGGCCTTGGAATTGCATATAAGCATCCATTATATGTAATTGGCTTTAATGGTGAACGCAATGAAGTCATTGTAGGTTCTAATGATCGACTTTTTACGAATCGTATGATTTGTAAGTTCTATAATTTCCTGGATGATACGATTCATAAAGAATTAAAAGCAGAAGGTAAAATTCGCTATGCAGCAAATCCTTCACCTTGTACTGCACGTATCTTAGATGATGATACGATGGAAGTTATCTTCGAAGAACCACAACGGGCTATTACACCAGGTCAGTCCGTAGCCTTTTATAATGGCACTCAATTATTAGGAGGTGCTGTTATCGATCGCGTATGTTAGAAAGGAGAATACAAGTTCCTTGAACTTGTTTACATAGTATGTCAACGAATAAGATTAGAAACTTCTGTATTATAGCTCATATTGACCATGGTAAATCTACCATCGCCGACAGATTAATTGAATATACTGGCACATTACAAAAACGAGAAATGGAAGCGCAAGTACTAGACTCCATGGATTTGGAACGAGAACGTGGTATTACTATTAAAGCGCAATCTGTTCGAATTTTGTATAAAGCTCAAGATGGAGAAGAGTATACTTTAAACCTTATCGATACTCCGGGCCATGTGGATTTCAGCTATGAAGTATCTCGTTCTCTTGCAGCTTGTGAAGGTGCATTACTAGTAGTAGATGCTGCACAAGGTGTAGAGGCTCAAACGTTGGCGAATGTATATCTCGCTTTAGAACATGATCTTGAAATTATTCCTGTTATCAATAAAATAGATTTGCCTTCTGCCGATCCTGATCGGGTTAAACATGAAATTGAAGATATCATTGGTTTAGACGCATCAGAAGCAGTATTATGTTCTGCTAAATCTGGTATTGGCATTCCAGATATTTTAGAAGCTATTGTAAATAAGGTGCCTGCACCACCAGATAAATCTGATGAACCAACAAGAGCATTGATTTTTGATAGCCGCTTTGATGCTTATAAAGGTGCTATTGCTTATGTGCGCGTAAAAGAAGGTACTATTAAAACAAAAGACACAATCCGTATGATGCATGATAATAAGGATTTTGATGTAACAGAGCTTGGTATCTTTACACCAAATCTTGTGCCTGTTCAGGAATTACCATGTGGTTCTGTAGGTTGTATTGCGGCAAGTATTAAGAATGTAGCAGACTGTCACGTAGGTGATACGGTAACATTAGCTGATAATCCTGCACCAGAACCATTACCAGGCTATCGCAAAGCCGTATCCATGGTATATTGTGGCTTGTATCCAACAGATTCTAAGGACTATGAAAATCTTCGTGATGCATTAGAAAAGTTACAGCTTAATGATGCTGCTTTAGAATATGAAGCTGAAACATCTTTGGCATTGGGTTTTGGTTTCCGTTGTGGCTTCCTTGGACTTTTACATATGGATGTAATTCAAGAACGGTTAGAGCGTGAATATAACTTATCCCTTATTACAACAGCTCCATCTGTAAACTACAAGGTTTATAAGACGAATGGGGAAATGCTTGAAGTGGATAACCCTGCTAAATTACCACCACCAACTGAAATCGATTACATTGAAGAACCATATGTAAAAGCTACTACAATTGTGCCTAAAGACTTTGTTGGTACTATTATGGAGTTATCTCAAGATAAACGTGGTGAATATCAATCCATGGAATATTTGGATGAAACACGTGTATCTGTTGTGTATCACTTGCCTTTGAGTGAAATTATTTACGACTACTTTGATAAATTGAAATCTGCTACCAAGGGTTATGCCTCTCTTGACTATGAGTTAATTGGGTATAAACAGTCTCCAATGGTTAAGATGGATATTCTGTTAAATGGTGATCCAGTAGATGCATTGTCCATTATCGTACATAAGGATCGTGCTGCAACACGTGGTCGTGCGTTAGCTGAAAAATTAAAAGAATTGATTCCTCGTCAAATGTTTGAAATTCCAATTCAAGCAGCGGTGGGCACGAAAATTGTGGCTCGTGAAACCGTAAAGGCTTGGCGTAAAGACGTTTTAGCCAAATGTTATGGTGGCGATATTTCTCGTAAACGTAAACTCTTAGAAAAACAAAAAGCCGGTAAGAAACGCATGAAGTCAGTGGGCTCTGTAGAGATTCCACAAGAAGCATTCATGGCTATTCTCAAGGTTGAGGACTAATATAATGAAAACAGATTCTAATCCTTTGAATCTGTCTACACTTGGGGGTATGGGCTTGTATGTCCATATCCCTTTTTGTAAACAGAAATGTATGTACTGTGATTTTCCTGCCTATCAAAATTTACAAGATTATTATGAAACCTATGTATATGCCTTAGTACAAGAGATGGATCTTTGGGTTTCTGAACATCCTGAATCTAAAGAGCGGTCCATTGATACGATTTACTTTGGTGGTGGTACGCCTACTGAATTATCAATTCAACAGCTACAGATGATTATTGATAAAATAAAAAGTATTTTTACTATCGATGAAAACTGTCATATGACAATCGAGTCCAATCCTGGGGAAGTAGATTTACAGTATCTAACTAAGTTAGTTAAACTAGGCTTTAATCGTATTAGTTTTGGCGTTCAAACCTTTGATGATAAGGCGCTTACCATGCTACATCGCAGTCATAATGGGGAAAAGGCTAAACAAGCTGTTTACGATGCTAAAGAGGCAGGCTTTACAGATATCAATATAGATTTGATTTATGGTTTGCCACGACAAACCTTAGAGGATATTCAGCATAATTTAAATATTGTAAAAGATTTACCAATTAATCATATTTCTACGTATGGTTTACAAGTTGAGGTAGGCACTTATTTATATCATTTAGTACAAAAGAACTTGATCTCTATTCCTAGTGAAAGTATGGATGAGTCAATGTATGATACGATGATGGCTGGTTTAAAAGAACTAGGGTTTGAGCGATACGAGATTTCAAATTTCGCGAAGGGTAATTCCTACAGTCGTCATAATTTAAAATATTGGCACTATATAGACTATTTAGGCTTTGGTGCTGGAGCTCATTCCTTCTATGATGGTATACGCCGTAGTAACAATCGAAATGTAATGCCTTATATTCAATCCGTTGATCGATACACTATGCCTACTATCGATACGGAGACGATTACTGTAGAGCGGGCCCAAGAAGATTTTTGTTTCTTAGCACTTCGCACTAAATGGGGTCTTGATGATCAAAAATTTGAGGATAGATTTGGCGTATCTGTTCATAATTTATTTGATAATATATTAGAAGAATTAGTTACTAAAGGCTTATTAGAGTATCAAAATGGTAGTTATCATTTAAGTTCTGAAGGGGCTAAGCATGGTAACTATGTATTTAGTCAATTTATTCGAGAGTAATTTCTCACAGTTTCTCAAAATCTAATATGTTAGTATAAATAGGATGATGATGAATAAGCATGCTAGATTTGAGGAGGAACGATGAAGACATCTGTTATTTTACATGGTTTACATAACGAATTTACTTTAGATCAAATGAAGGCATGCATAGAATTAGCTGAAAAATATGGTGGATCTTTCCGCCATGTTGTAACAGGTATACAAATTACAGGTATTGAAAAAGACGATAAGGAACAACTTATCTCTGAATTACCAGAAGGTGTAACCACTGTTATTCATAGAGGTGTTAATTCCTTAATTGCTTGCGTAGGTAAAGGCTATTGTAAAAATGGCCAAATGGAAACTAAAGAATTGGCTGATTATGTAGAGAGAAAACATTACGGCCGAAAAACATCTCACAAGTGCAAAATTGGAATTAGTGGCTGTGGTCGTAACTGCCCGGATGCAATGGTAAAAGATATTGCTTTTATTGGTACATCCCAAGGTTTTATGCTAGCTGTTGGTGGCAATACAGGAATGCGACCAGAGGCTGGTAAAATATTGGCTAGAAAGCTTACTGTTGAGCAATCCAAAAAAGCTGTAGATATCTTAGTAGATTGGTATGCAGAACATGGCGAGCCCCGTGAGCGTATGGGAAAATTATTAGAACGCCTAGGTAATCCCTTAGAAGGTGTAGAACTATAAGTTGCTATGTTTTAAGTGCTAATGGTTTTATAGTTCTTAATCTGTACATTTATCTAGAGAGTTATTAGTTTTTCTCCAAATTTTAGTAACAATTAAATTATGACATATATAAACACTTATACTATTTTATGGTTTTAATAATAAAAATTTTATTAGACCATCATATTCTACTATTTAGATTTTAGAATATGACATAAATGTAGATAGTATAAGTGTTTTCTTATTATTACACTTTGATTTTTTGACTAATTAATTTAAAATATTCAATTGTCTTTTTGACTAAATAGATATTATTTGACTTTTTAAGGATTTTTTTGCTTGACAATTTTTTCCTATGTGATAATATTATACATGCGATTAGCACTCAAAGTTTATGAGTGCTAACAAGAGGTGTCATTATGGATGAAAGAAAACAGCGCATCTTGCGAGCCATAATTGAAGACTACGTTGAATCTGCTGAACCTGTAGGTTCCAGGACGATTGCAAAGAATTATAATCTTGGTATTAGTCCTGCAACAGTAAGAAATGAAATGTCCGATTTAGAGGAGTTAGGCTATTTGGAGCAACCTCATACATCGGCGGGACGTATTCCTTCAGCTAAAGGCTATCGCTTATATGTTGATTCTATGTTGAGTCAACAACCTGTTCCATTACAGGATGCTGAGAAAATTGAAATGTTATGGAAACATTCTAATGGATCTACCAGTGAGCTCTTCTTAAATATGGCTAAATTATTATCACAAGTGAGCCATAGTATGAGTCTGTTCTTAGCTCCAGCCCATGATAGAGCATTAATCAAATACATTCATGTATTACCGCTAGATTCACATCAAGCTGTCATGGTTGTTATTACTGAGACTGGTGCTCTTGATAATGAATTAATGTACTTTACTGAAGGCGTTTCACCTGATGTATTACAAAGTTTAGCTATGCAATTTAGCAATGCTTTACAGAATATAGGTATTGGTCATGTAACGGCTGAAGCGTTAGGAACACTTTTGATTCATATGGAAGGACCCCAAAGGATTTTGATGATCCTTTCAGAAACATTATTACGAGCAATTAATAAACGTAAGTTGTTCTATTCTGTAGGTACTACGGAGTTGTTAAATCAACCAGAGTTTAAGTCTGTTGAAAAAGTGCAACCCTTGCTTTCATTAGTGGAAGAACAAAATCAATTGGGACAACTATTAAGGGATGATTCACCTACACCTGTGAAGGTAAAGATTGGCAATGAAAATGATACAGAGGCTCTTCACTCTATGAGTGTGGTACAAGCTGATTTCACAAATCAAGATCAACCTATCGGTACTCTTGCTATTCTAGGACCGACACGAATGGAATATGGTCGTATCATTGGCATGTTGTCTCATATGAAACATATAATGGAATCTATGGTAAAAGAACAAAAATAGAAAGGGCATATAATGGCTGAAGAACAAGACATTAAACAAGAAACAGTTGATGAAACAGTGGAAACTACAAATGTAGAGACGCCAGCTGTTGAGGAAGCCGAAGAAGTTGTGGCGGACGCAGCTCAAGTATTAGAGGAGCTCAAAGCAGACTTTGATAATCGCTATAAGCGTTTACAAGCGGACTTCGATAACTTCAAACGTCGTACTAATCAAGAAAAAGAGCAACTTGCAGGATATGTTAAAGGGGATGTACTTACAGATTTACTTCCTGTATTAGATAACTTTGAACGAGCTGTTCAAAGTCCAGTAGAAGGTGATGCAAAGGTATTCCTTGATGGATTTATCATGATCCATCAAAACTTGATGGCTATGTTATCTAAACACGGTTTAGCCGTTATCGATGCGGTAGGTAAACCATTTGATCCAAATTTCCATCAAGCAATTATGCGAGTGCCGTCAGATGAATATGAATCTGATACGGTATGTGAAGTATTGCAAACTGGCTATACTGTTGATGGTCGTTGTATTCGTCCAGCAATGGTAAAAGTTGTTGAATAGATTATAAAGGTTTTAGGAGGCATATATTATGGCAAAGGTAATTGGTATTGATTTAGGTACTACAAACTCTTGTGTTGCGGTTATGGAAGGTGGCGAACCTACGGTTATTACTAACCAAGAAGGCGCTCGTACAACTCCTTCCGTTGTTGGTTTTGCAAAAAATGGCGAACGTTTAGTTGGTCAATTGGCTAAACGTCAAGCTGTATCTAACCCTGAAAACACAATCATTTCTATTAAACGTCACATGGGTACAGACTACAAAGTAACTGTAGAAGGTAAGTCTTATACTCCTCAAGAAATTTCTGCAATGATTCTTCAAAAAATCAAAGCTGATGCAGAAGCTTACTTGGGCGAACCTGTTAAACAAGCCGTTATCACAGTTCCTGCATACTTTACAGATGCTCAACGTCAAGCTACTAAAGACGCTGGTGCTATTGCAGGTCTTGAAGTACTTCGTATTATCAACGAACCTACAGCAGCAGCTCTTGCATATGGCGTAGATAAAGATGAAGATGGTAAAGTTCTTGTATTTGACCTTGGTGGTGGTACATTCGACGTATCCATTCTTGAACTTGGCGATGGCGTATTCGAAGTATTAGCAACATCTGGTAACAACCATCTTGGTGGTGATGACTTCGACCAACGCATTATGAACTACCTTATTGAAGAGTTCAAAAAAGAAACAGGTATCGATTTATCCAATGATAAATTAGCTGATCAACGTTTAAAAGAAGCTGCTGAAAAAGCAAAAATTGAATTGTCTGGCGTAGCAAGTACAAATATCAATTTGCCATTCATCACAGCTGATGCTACTGGTCCTAAACACTTGGATGTAACATTGACTCGCGCTAAATTTGAAGAATTAACTGCTGATTTGGTACAAGCTACTATCGAACCTACTCGTAAAGCTATGAACGATGCTGGTTTATCTGCATCCGATATCGATAAAGTATTGTTAGTTGGTGGTTCTAGCCGTATTCCAGCTGTACAAGAAGCTATTAAAAAAGTATTGGGTAAAGAACCAACTAAAAACGTTAACCCAGATGAATGTGTAGCTATTGGGGCTGCTATTCAAGGTGGTGTATTAGTAGGTGAAGTTAAAGACGTATTGTTACTTGATGTAACTCCATTGTCTCTTGGTATCGAAACAATGGGTGGTGTATTCACACGTATTATTGATCGTAACACTACAATTCCTACATCTAAATCTCAAGTATTCTCCACTGCAGCAGATAACCAACCATCTGTAGATATCCATGTATTACAAGGTGAACGTGAATTCGCAGCAGATAATAAAACATTGGGTCGTTTCAACTTGGATGGTATCCCAGCAGCTCCTCGTGGGGTTCCTCAAATCGAAGTAACATTCGACATCGATGCTAACGGTATCGTACATGTAAAAGCAAAAGACTTAGGTACTCAAAAAGAACAAAAAATTACAATCACTTCTTCTAGCGGATTAAAAGAAGACGAAATCGATCGCATGGTTAAAGAAGCTGAAGCACATGCAGCAGAAGATAAAGCTAGAAAAGAAGAATTAGATGTTAAAAACAATGCAGATTCCTTGGTATACCAAGCTGAAAAAGCATTGAAAGAACTTGATGGTAAAGGCGACACAGCTTTGTTGAACGAAGTTGAAGAAGCAAAAGATAAATTGAAAAAATCTATCGAAGCAGGCAACATCGAAGATATCAAAAAGGACAGTGAAGCTTTGGAACAACCATTACATAAATTAGCTGAGCAAATGTATGCAGCAGCACAACAAGCTCAACAAGCAGCTGGTGGTGCAGAGCAAGGTCAACAACAAACAAAATCTGATGACAATGTAGTTGATGCTGATTACACAGTAGTGGATGACGACAAGAAATAAGAAGGGTTGGTAACTAATGGCACGTGATTATTATGACATCCTAGGGGTTAGCAAAAATGCCTCTCAAGATGAAATCAAAAAAGCCTTCCGTAAAAAGGCACGCCAATACCATCCAGATGTAAATAAAGATAATCCAAAGGAAGCGGAAGCAAAGTTTAAAGAAGCTAATGAAGCTTACGAAGTATTGTCTGACGAAACTAAAAAAGCTCAATATGACCAATTCGGCCACGACGCCTTCAAACAAGGAGGCGGCGCTGGCGCCGGTGGTTTCCAAGGTGGCTTTGGCGGTTTCGGTGGTCAAGCTGGGGGCTTTGGTGATATCTTTGGCGATATTTTTGGTGGCATGTTTGGCGGTGGTCGCCAGCAACAAGGACCTCAAAAAGGTAATGATTTGCGTGAAGATATTGATATTTCCTTTGAAGATGCAGCCTTTGGTAAATCTATGGAAATAGAAGTGCATCGTCATGAAGAATGTGATCACTGTCATGGTACTGGTGGTGAACCAGGATCTCGTGTCGATACTTGTCCAAACTGTCATGGTTCTGGTCAAGAAGCGGTTATTCAAAATACTCCATTTGGACGTATGCAATCCGTTCGCACTTGTTCTCGTTGTCATGGTACTGGTAAAAGCATTGAAAAACCTTGTTCTAAATGCCGTGGTACTGGTGAAATGCTTGCTAAGCGCAAGATTTCTATCAAGATTCCAGCTGGTGTAGACAGCGGTTCTCGCTTACGTGTAGCTAATGAAGGGGAACCAGGTATTTTGGGCGGTCCTAAGGGTGACCTTTACGTATATATCTTTGTTCGTCCTCATAAGGAATTTGAACGAAATGGTAATGACGTTATTAGCCGTGTAAATATTAGTTTTGCTCAAGCTGCATTAGGTGCTACTATACAAGTTAACACCTTAGATGGTAAAGTAGAGTTAAAGATCCCAGAAGGTACTCAAACGGGAACGGCATTCCGCGTAAAGGGCAAAGGTATTCCATATTTGCGTAACCCTAAGCAACGAGGGGACCAACATATTGTGGTAACTGTTCAAACGCCTAAGAAGTTGACAGATACTCAACGTGAGTTGTTATTACGCTTTGCAAACGAAAGTAACGAAGATGTAAATAACTTACAAGTGAGCAAAAGTCTCTTTGAAAAAATTAAGGACGTTTTGACTAAATGAACAGCTCATGTGAAGGAATGGTTTATTCCGTCACATTCCCTATAAAGGAGCATATATGCAGTGGATAGAAGTATCCATTGTCTGTGAAAGAGTAGCCACCGATGAGGTGACTACTCTTTTTGACGATTATGCAGACAATGGAATTATAGAAGAAGATGTAGAAAATCAACCAAATTTAATTAAATTAACTATGTATGCAGATCCATCATTGGACTCTAATACAATTAAGTCAGACTTAGAAAATCGTCTTACAGAAGCAAATTTTAGTGTCACATCTGTTGATACAAATATATTAGATGAATCTACATGGCTCAATTCTTGGCAGCAATATATTGAACCTACAGAAATTCTACCTAATTTAATTATTAAACCTGCTTGGCAAGAATATGATAACGTCGACAATAAAACAATTATAGAAATTGATTCCGATATTTCCTTTGGTACTGGTTCCCATGAAACGACTAGAACTTGTGCAGAGCTTTTAAAAGTTTATAGTGAATCTATGAATCTTGATACGGTTACATGTTTAGATATCGGTACTGGCACTGGTATTCTTTTATTGGTAGCAGCTCATTTAGGTATTAAACATTTGGTTGGTATTGATATAGAAGAGTATGCAGCGAGTCAAGCTCGTATTAACTGTGAGAATAATCATGTATCTGCAGAGATTATTTGTGGTAATTTGGATAGTGATTTCAATGGTACGGCCCAATTAATTTTAGCTAACTTAACAGTGGATCCACTTAAAATACTATTACCTCAAATTGGTAATAAACTTGATGATAATGGTATCTTAATTATTAGTGGTATTATTGATGATCGGTATGATGAAATCTTGCCGTATATCACTGAATATTGGCATATTATAGAGGAACGCGTGGCGGGCCCTTGGCATACCTTTGCGTTAGAAAAGCTATGAAGAAAATATTTATCCCTACACCATTAGATGAAAGAATAGCATTACCGAAAGATGTGACGCATCATGTGTTACATGTATTTCGTCATAATACGGAGAAACCCATTACTGTAACGGGCAGTGATAATCGTTGTGGTATCTATCAGATTACCGATGAAGTTGATGGTATAGCACAAGCTAAACTTATAGAATATGTAGCGACTGATGTATCGTCGTATCGAACTATTCTAGTTCAATCTTTATTGAAAGGTGAAAAGTTAGAATGGGTTTTACAAAAGGCGACGGAGTTAAATATAGATACCATTTATCTTGTATCTACGGCAAACTGTGTAGCTAAATATGATGATAAAAAATTACAATCAAAAGTCAGTCGTTGGGAAAAAATTATGCTAGAAGCAGCCCAACAATGTGGCCGCAATCAACTGCCCACACTTGTGGTAGGTGAAACGCTTTCACAAGTCCTTGAAATCGAGTCTGATTCATTAAAATTAGTGGCCTATGAAAATGAAGATGGACATACTATTAAGACTGCACTTCAATCAATACACACTAATCAAACTATAACTGACATTCTTATCTGTATTGGTCCTGAAGGGGGCTATCAAGAGAAGGAAATCAATGCTATTATAGAGAGTGGTGGAAAATCAGTTTCTCTTGGTACTACTATTTTACGAGCAGAAACTGCCGCTATTGGATCATTAGCAATGATTCAATATGAATTAGAACTATAAATTAAACAAGAATAGAGAGGTGCAATGAAAACCGTTGCTTTTACAACCTTGGGCTGTCGTGTAAATCAGTATGACACAGATGCTATGAAAGGTTTATTTTTACAAAATAATTACGAAGCAGTAGACTTCGATGAAAAAGCTGATATATATGTAATTAATACATGTTCTGTAACCAATATGGGGGAAAAGAAATCCCGTCAATTGATTCGGAAAGCAAAGCGTCAAAATGAAGATGCTTATGTAATCGTTACTGGTTGTTATGCTCAGCTTGATCCAGATGCGATTGCTGCAATTGACGGTGTTAACCTTGTTATTGGTACCAATAATCGATCTAAAATCGTTGAGCTAGTAGAGCAATTAGAATCTACAGAACGTCAAATCAATGCTGTACGGGATATCATGAATGAGTCTAACTTTGAAGAAATGCCATTATATGGCAATGAGTCTGATAAAGCTCGTGCTTTCATGAAAATTCAAGAAGGCTGTAATAACTATTGCGCCTTTTGTATCATTCCGTATACTCGAGGAAAACTAAAATCTCGTAAAGTGGATGATATTGTACAAGAAGCGAAACGCTTAGTAGAACATGGATTCCACGAAATCGTATTAACAGGTATACATTTGGGGAATTATGGTGTAGAATTGACAGGTCGCCCTACATTGGCCGATGTAGTAAAAGCCTTGTTAGAAATACCTAATTTATACCGTATTCGTTTCGGCTCTATTGAATCTGTAGAGGTTTCTGATGAGTTAGTAGAATTAATGGCTACTAATAAACGTGTTTGTCCACATTTACATTTACCACTACAAGCTGGTTCTGATCACGTATTAAAGTTGATGAAACGCCACTATACATTACAAGAATATAAAGACTTAATTGCTAGTTTACGCTCTCGTATTAAAGATTTATCAATTACGACTGATATCATTGCAGGATTCCCACAAGAAACAGATGAAGACTTTGAAGAAACATTAAATACAGTACGAGAAATTGGGTTTACCCATATTCATGCCTTCCCATATTCTATTCGTGAAGGCACACCAGCAGCGACTATGTCTGATCAAGTACCTGAAGCCGTTAAAAAGACTCGTGTAGCACTTTTGAATGGTCTTAGCCAATCTGGTTATGAAGCATACGCAAAATCTCGCATTGGTAAGCCTGGTGAGATTCTCATCGAAAAGGAAGAGAATGGATACTATATGGGCTTAACAAATGAGTATGTAAATGGTAAAGTAAAGTCTGATGGATTACATAAGATTGGTGATCTAATCGAAGGTACTGTTGTAGGTTTAGAAGATAATTATTTAATTATTGAATAAGGAGTTATCGTATGAGTGACTGCATTTTCTGTAAAATTATCAATGGTGAAATTCCATCTAAAAAAGTATTAGAAAACGATAAATTTTATGCATTTCATGATATTGAACCAGTAAAAAAAGTACATGTTCTTATTGTGCCAAAAAATCACGTAGCTAACATTGCTCATCTTACTGATAAAAATGAAGACTATGTAGAAGGTTTATTGCCATTCGTGCGTGATGTTGCAAAAGAACTTGGTATTTCTAAAGATGGTTATCGTTTGATTTTTAATACTGGCGCAAAAGCAGGTCAAACTGTATTCCATATGCATGCACATCTTTTAGGTGGCGAAGAAATGGGCTGGCCAGAAGCTTAAAATTGAGTATAATGTATTCTTTTTATAATACTTATTAAAATTCCTATAAAATATACCGGAAAATATTGACAACATCTATACCTATACATATAATATTATATGTGCGTATGTAAATTATCAGCACTTCCCGAGATTATTTTTGGAGGGAGGGATATAGATGTCTGAAATCAAAGTCGGTAAAAACGAAACGCTTGAAAGTGCTCTTCGTCGATTCAAACGCTCCTGCCAAAAAGCGGGTGTTTTGTCTGAAGTAAGAAAACGCGAACACTACGAAAAACCAAGCGTAAAAAGAAAGAAAAAATCTGAAGCAGCAAGAAAACGCAAATTCAGAGCATAAGATGATTACCCTAATTCTGCCTTTTCATGGCTTCATGAAATCCAGAATTAGGGTTTCTTTATATATAAAATAGGAGGAACTATGAGCTTAAAAGATCAATTAAAAGAAGATATGAAAGCGGCTATGAAAGCACGTGAAGAAGGTAAAACTGCTCTTTCTGTAATTCGCATGGTTAATAGTGCTATTAAAAATACAGAAATCAATGATAAAGTAGAACTTGATGATAATGGTATTCTTGGTATTTTGGCAAAAGAAATGAAAACTCGTCAAGATTCTTTAACTGAGTTTGAAAAAGCTGGCCGTGAAGATTTGATCTCTCATGTAAAAGAAGAGATGGCTGTGCTTCAAAAATATTTACCAGCTCAAATGAGTGAAGATGAAATCCGCACTGTTGTAAAAGAAGCTATTGCAGCTTGTGGCGATGCTGTAAACATGGGTAATGTTATGAAACATGTAATGCCAAAAACTAAAGGCCGTGCAGATGGTAAAGTAGTTAATAATATCGTTAAAGAATTACTTGGATAATCAATTATAAATATAGAAGTAAACATTTCATATAGTCAGTATTTTCGATACATCAAAATTGAACTCTTAACCCCATAGTTAAGAAAATTATGAAATTCTATAGAAAGTTATTGACATGTATTTTCACTATATGATATTATGATTTCAACAAAATAATTGGTCAACGAAGACTCCACTTTAGATATATAGAAATATATATCTATTTGTTGGAGTCTTTTTATGTTTAGGAGGAACCATTATGACAAATACTAAAGATTTATTGTATTATATTCCAGCTGGTCAATATGGTAAGGAAGGCGTTCTTGCATTATTAGAACAACATCCAGAAATTAAATTCGTATCTCTTGTAGGTATTGATTTAGCTGGTAATGATACAGATGAAAAAATCCCTATGGCAGCATTCTTTGATGATTATGAAGCATTCTTCGAAGGTCGTGCAGTTCAAACAGATGGTTCTTCTGTAGTACTTACAAATATCGCCACATTAAATAATGCACGTGTAGATATGTGGGGCGATCCAAGCGTAAACTGGTTCGTTGATTATAACTATGAAAATATCGATGAAGCAACAGGTTTACCAACTGGTACACTTCGTATTCCTGCATTCTTGATGCATAACTACCGTTATGTTGACTCTCGTTCTATCTTAAAAAACAGCTGTGATTATGTTCGTGCAGAACTATTATCCTTGATTAAAGAACATGGTCTACCTGGTATGCCTCATGTGAAAGCTGATGACGTTGTAGATATTATCTTTACATCTGCTACAGAATTGGAATTCTGGGTAAAAACTCCATCTAGAACTGTTACTAAAAAAGAATTGTCCGTATCTCAAAAATTACAAGAACAATACTGGCAACGAACTCATGGTACAGTTCGTACTGCCTTAGAACAAGCAGTTGAACGCTTAGACCAATACGGTATGGTTGCAGAAATGGGCCATAAAGAAGTAGGTGGCGTTAAAGCTAAACTTGATGAAGATGGTCATGAAGCAGTTGTTTTAGAACAATTAGAAATTGACTGGAAATTCTCTAATAACCCATTACAAACAGCAGATAATGAATTACAAGCTCGTATTATCGTTCGTGAAGTATTCCGTGAAAATGGTCTTGATGTAACATTCAATGCTAAACCTATTATTGGTGTAGCTGGTTCTGGTGAACATACACACTTTGGTGTTATGGCTAAATTGAAATCTGGTAAACTTGTAAACTTGTTCAGCCCAGAAGATATGCGTAAAGAATCTGCTAGCTCCTTAGGTATTGGTGCTATCATGGGGTTATTGAAACACTATGAAGCAATCAATCCATTTATCAGTTCTACAACAGACTCCTTAAATCGTTTAAAACCTGGCTTCGAAGCTCCTGTATGTATCGTTACATCTTTAGGTACTGATCCTTCCGAACCAAGCCGTAACCGTACAATCCTTTGTGGTTTGATTCGTGATATCGACAACCCTATGGCTACACGTTATGAATTGCGTTCTCCAAACCCTTACACAAATACATATACTGCATTAGCATTGATCTTCATCTCTGCATTTGATGGAATGAAATATGCTATTACATCTGGTAAAACACAAGCACAATTAGAAGCAGAGCTTTCCAAAGAAGTGGGTGAATCTGCTGATTACCTTGCTACAAATCGTGCATATCGTACAGAAAAAGACGTATTCGATGATTTCACTCAAGAAGAACGTAATCAAATGTTTGGTGTTGCACCAGCTACTGTATGGGAAAATATTAAAGGTTACCATAACAATCCTGAATTAGTTGAAACATTAGCTCAAGGCAATGCATTCGCTAAAGACTTGATGGATTCCTTCATCGCATCTATCTTGAAACGTTGGAAACTTGTATTGGCTCACCGCTTAATTCCTGATAATCTTGATACAGTTCGTAAGATGGTAGCTATTCATACTGATAGCCGTAATAGTGTAGATGATAAACGTTTTGCAGAAGTTAATGACTTACGTTTCTATCTTGCTAAAGATAGCGATGATCGCAAATCTTTATTCACTCGTTTAATCGATGCACTTAATGCTGGTGAATATGACTTAGCATCTCAATTGCAAATTGAAATGAACGATAAAATGGAAGAATTAGAAGCTAAATATTCTAACTATGCAAAAAATATCTTCTAATATCGGTTGATTTTATTGCTCAAAAAGGGCTCCTACATTTGTAGGAGCCCTTTTATTCATATTATCTTTTTATAATTTAGTCGTTAAAGCTATTACTCATTATGTCCAATGAACTTTTCTACTAAAACTAAGCTACATACAAGTACAAGAATTGCAACAGACCAAATCAAATTATCAAATGCTGATTCATGATCAATAATTAGAAGTCTTACAATTGCTGTAATACCAATATATAAAAAGAAATCAAGAGGGAAGTGGAAGTTATTTTTAAAGTATTTTACGATGAGAGCAATAAACTCAAAGTATAAGAAGAAGGTAATTAATTCTTCAATTAATAAAGAGTAAGTACTATAACCTTGGATATTTGCCCACGTAATAAATCCTAGGCTAATTAATGTATTGATAAGAGCAATACATAGTGCAATGCCTACGCCAACAAGAGCTATATTTTTTATAGTTAATAATAATTTAGAAATACGAATCCACATTTATAATTTACCTACAATAAAAATCTAAATACTATACCACATAAAAAAGACCGTACACCGTACGGTCTTTTTACGATTACACTACAGTATAATCAAGAGAATACCTAAGAATTAGATATCAGCTTTAATTGCTTCTAATGCAGCATCGAAGTTAACTGCTTGAGTTACTTCAGGAACGTATTCAACATAAGTTACTTTGTTTTCTTTGTTGATTACAACTACACCACGAGTTAAAAGACGAAGTTCTTCGATCAAGAAGCCATAATTTTCACCGAAGGAAGCATCTTTGTGGTCAGACAAAGTAATAACTTTATCTACGCCAGCAGCGCCACACCAACGTTTTTGAGCGAAAGGTAAGTCCATAGAGATTGTCAATACTACAACATCATCAGAAAGTGCTGTAGCATCTTGGTTGAACCAACGAGTTTGAGCGTCACAAACGCCTGTATCAAGGGAAGGAACAACGGAGATAACTTTTACTTTACCTTCGAAATCTTTTAATGTTTTAGCTTGTAAGTCGTTACTTAAAACTGTGAAGTCAGGAGCTTGTTGACCTACTTTAACTTCTGGGCCAACCAATGTGATAGGGCCACCTGCAAATGTTACTACACCAGTACGTTTTTCCATGTTGTATTCCTCCTAAGAGTTTTAATTCTAATTTATGTAAGGATACGTTTTGTATCTATGCATAGTATAACATTTACATTACCATAAGTAAACTAAAAAATTCGATATAGTGTTTTTAAGGGAATAAATAGTATATTATTGGCTTCATAATAAAGAAAATATCTCATAACTACATTATATACGTATAGGTGTATTAAGATATATGAAAAAAATGTGTATACTATAAGGAGTATATTTAAATAATGATAATCCTGTAATATAGAAATTTAACTGAGAGGTCCTATGAAACCTATAGAGCTATTTATGCAGTTTTTCCGCCGAGAAGGCTGGGTGTATGCCATCGGATTAACTATGCTAATTGCTATTGATATAGCATTTTTATTTGTTCCACAATTCATTGGTAATGCCATCGATACACTAAGTCAAAATAAAGAGGGCTTAGTCAATTATATTATTTACTTTATTTTATTATTTATTATTATAACGATTCTAAAAGTTATTTCGCGACGCACCTTACTTGGTTCCATCCGTCGTATGGAGTACCTTTTTCGTGAAATTTTGTGTAGAAAAGCATTACAAATAAAAACAACATACTATGAGGCAAATGGACCTGGTAAAGTTATGGCGTTGATGACAAATGATGTTACATCTCTTCGTGTAGCGTTAGGTTTAGGTGTTATGATCGTGGTGGATATTATATTTTATTCCATTGTAGGATCTATTGTTTTAATACAAAAAATAGATGGTCTATTAGCTTTTAAAATCATGACACCTGTATTCTTCATCATTGTTGCAATATTTGTATTGGGCAGAAAATTACGTGCTAAACAGCGTAGTGCTCAAGCTACTTATAGTGACATGACAGAATTTGGGCAAGAATTATTCCAAGGTATAGATGTAATTAGAGCCTTTAATCGAGAACGTATTATTTCTGACTCTTTTGAAAAAATAAATAAATTGAACTATAAGAAAAATATGGAGGTTGCCTTACTAGACTCTGTACTAACACCGTTAACAAGAATTGCTCCTTTTATTTGTATTAGTATCAGTATTTTCATATGTGGTCACCTAGCTGTAGAGGGTCAAATGTCCATAGGTGAATTTGTAACTATCAATTCATTCATTATGCTAATCGTAGGACCTTTAATTGGCTTTGGTGGACTCATTTCGATTGTACAAAAAGGCTTAGCATCTTTAGATCGTATTACAGATTTCTTACGACTACCAATAGAGTCAATTGATGACTCAACTGAAGTATTACCACTTGAGGATATTAATATACGATATTTAGATTTTAATTATGAAAATTCTAAAGGTCATGCATTGTCTCAAGTATCTACAACGATTCGTAAAGGCTCTTTTATAGGCATTGTTGGTAAACCTGGTTCTGGTAAAAGTACGCTCTTTAAATTACTCCTTGGTTTGCAACAAAGCCCCGCTAAAGCTATTTATTTTGGGAACCAAGATATTTCAGATATACCTTTATCTAAGCTTCGAAATTCAATAGCTTATGTACCAACTCAATCTTATTTATTGAGTACTACTATTGAAGATAATATTAAGTTTGGTAAAGAATTACCTATGCATGAATCTGTAGAGGTGGCTGCAAAAAAAGCCGACCTATATAGAGATTTAGGTAATCTATTAGATAATGACTTACATATTCTTGCAGAAGAAGGACATGATTTATCTGGTGGTCAAAAGCAACGTATTAATATGGCTCGAGGATTTTACAAAAATGCACCATATTTATTATTAGACGATTGTTTCTCAGCTTTAGATGCAGTAACAGTAAATACTATTTTAGAGACATTACATACGGTAAATGCACAAACTATATTGTGCATTTCACAGCGTTTAGAGGTTATAGAAAAAGCAGATAAAATCCTTGTATTTGATGAGGGCCGTATTGTAGAAGAAGGTACTCATGAAGAATTATTAGCTAAAAAAGGCTTATATCACACCTTATATGAAGCGCAGAAAGGAGGGGCTAGTAATGAAAAAGCGTAATTTTAAAAATGATTGGGCTTTGTTCTCCTATATAACTGCGTATATTAAGCCTTATTTGGGGATTTTATTATTAGCTACCATTGCGCTAGCTGGCAATTTAGTACTTTTACTTTTAAGACCTTATATAACTAAGCAAGTTATTGATCTCGGCTTTGCTACTAATGATATTAATGTTATCAAATATTATGCTGTAATATATGGTCTTACTATTATTGGTAGTGTGTTATGTATATTTGTAGAAAATTATTTTTTGAAAAGCTTTGGACAAAAAATTATTTATAATATACGTGCCATTGTATTTCAAAAGATACTTCATAAGTCCCATGATGAGTTTTATAAATTACCCATTGGTAATTGGGTAACTCGTATTACTAATGATGTAGAATCACTTCGTACCTTATATACAGACGTACTATTGAATTTAGCGAGTAGCGGCTTAATGATTATCGGTATTTTAGGATTCATGTATGCTATTAATGTACCGTTAGCAATTATCATGACAATTTTATTACCAATAATGGGCATAATCATATGGGTATTCCAAAAGTTTTCTCGTAAAGCATTCCGTCAAGTTCGCCGTTCTGTAGCGGCTTCTAATGCAAGCATTAAAGAGCTATTAAACTACATAGTCATTGTTAAATCTTATGGCGGTGAGAATGAAATCGAGGAACGTTATAATACGGTTAATAAAGGTTTCTTAGAGGCTGGCCTTTTTGAAGTTACTACGTTTTCTATTTTTAGACCTCTCGTAGATGGTCTATTCTTTGTGGCATTAATCGTTATTTTTACTACTACAAATCTTATTGATTCAGTTGCTGATGCAGGTACAGTCTTTGCCTTTATTCAGTATATGGATAGATTTTTCCAACCATTAAAAGATATTGCTGATAAGTATAATTCATTACAAAGTGCATTAGCAGGTGCTGAACGTTTAGTTCCTTTACTAGAAGAAAAAGATAGAAAAATAGCTGACGAAGTTCCAAAGGAACTGATTCCTGTAGAATCAATTGAATTTGATCATGTTTGGTTTTCCTATGAAAATAACGATGTCTATGCATTACAAGATTTCACCTTACATATTAAAGCTGGCGATTTTACCGGTATTGTAGGTCCATCTGGTAGTGGTAAGTCGACATTATTGTCCTTACTAATGGGTATCTATAAACCTACAAAGGGTTCTATCTACATTAATGGTATTGATATTTCAAAATATGATAGTTCTGTACTTCGTCATTTAATGGGCTATGTATTCCAACAGGCTTACCTATTTAAAGGTTCTATTAAAGATAATCTTACACTTTTTGATAACTCTATATGTCATGATGAAATGGTAAAAGCTGCTAAACAAGTAAATTTAGATGCCATGATTGAACAATTACCTGAAGGTTACAATACACCTGTAGGATACTTAGGTTCACTATTATCTGATGGACAAAAGCAACTCTTAGCTTTTGGACGTACATTAATAAGAAATACGCCTATTCTTTTATTAGATGAAGCAACTGCGAATATTGATAGCCATACAGAAAAACAAATACAAGCCAGTATTGAACATATCCGTGGTAGTAAAACAATCGTAAGCATTGCTCATCGGTTATCCACCGTACAAGACGCCAATGAAATTGTGTATATTGAATATGGTAAAATAAAAGAAAAAGGTTCTTTCAAAGAATTAATTGACCTAAAGGGCGCCTTTTATAATCTATGGGTTCGTCAAAAAAGTGGGAGTTAGCATGGAATTTATCCAATCTAAAGATAATAAGACTATTAAGCGTATAGTTTCTCTAGGACAACGCAAAAATCGTAGTAAATATGGTGAATACATTGTAGAAGGGATTCGTTCCATTCGTGATATTTCAACTATGGGAGTAATAAAAACAATTGTTATACGCGAATCTAAATGTAAAGATAAAAATATAGACGCATTATTATCCTTAGAATCGATGCAATCGATACCTACTTATATTGCTCAAGATCCAGTATTTGATAAAATTGATAATACCGTAAATGGACAAGGTATCGTTGCTATAGTATCTAAACCAAAACATACAATAGAATCTATCTCTATTGAAGATGGCGTATATATTACATTAGATGGTGTACAAGATCCGGGCAACCTGGGGACGATTATACGTACTGCTGTAGCAGCAGGTGTTAAAGGCATTTTTTTGATGAAAGGTACTGTAGATCCTTTTAATGATAAGACGGTACGTAGTACAATGAGTGCCTTACATAAAATACCAGTTTATGAAGATGTTACATTATCTATGCTTAATGATCTTATTGCAGAATCTAATATATCTACCTATGTAACTGCCCTAGATAATTCAAAACCATACCATATGGTGGCCTATGATAAACGAAGTATGTTGATTTTAGGCAATGAAGGGAATGGTGTAACACCAGAGGTTATGAATCTATGTAAACACCGTATTATGATTCCTATGTATGGGGATATAGAATCCTTAAATGTGAGTGTGGCAGCGGCTCTATGTATGTATAAGGCACAAGAACAATTGATGAGCTAATCAAAATGCCTTAGATTATCATTACATATTTATGAGAAAAATTTATAAGTATATCGAAAGTCCTCTACTAGTATACAAGTAGAGGGCTTTTGTATTGATTTTATAGTTCTGTATTTGGTACAATAACATATATCCTTTGTGGGAGAACAAAGTTCTCCCCTTTTTTAATGAAAAGGAAGTAAA
Organism: uncultured Veillonella sp.; assembly: GCA_902477915.1. Taxonomy (GTDB): domain Bacteria; phylum Bacillota; class Negativicutes; order Veillonellales; family Veillonellaceae; genus Veillonella. The sequence continues at coordinate 24,288 of CABSJA010000004.1, read as the reverse complement.
CTATGTCCAAATTAATAGTAAATGCCGATGACTTTGGTCTTCATAGTGCAGTTAATGCTGCCGTCATTGATGGTCATCGTACAGGTATCATTACGAGTACCTCTCTATTAGCGGGAGGTGAAGCTTTTACAGAAGCTGTAAGTATGGCAAAAAATAACCCTAAGTTGGGCATTGGTGTTCATATCGCCTTAGTAGGTGGACTTAAACCAGTATGTAATCCAGCTGAAGTTCCATCGCTGCTGACCTCTGAAGGCGTATTTCCAGAAACATATATAGATTTTATGAAGCGAATTTATACTGGAAAGATTAATTATAGTGAATTGCGCAAAGAAATTCACGCTCAAATGGAACGTATTATAGAATCTGGTTTACATGTAACACATATTGATGGTCATCAACATATGCATGTATTACCGACGGTACTACCAATCGTAATAGAGCAAGCTAAACAGTATGGTATTAATGCTATACGCATTCCAGATGAGTCTTCTTTATTTGTCAATTATATGTACTCTCCGGTGCGATTGTTAGGTAAGGTGGGATTATCCACTGTGGCTGCAAAAGCACGTCCTACAATACGTGATAATGGCATGTATTCCACACAATATTTTTGGGGTATGGTAAATGGGGGACACATTAATCAAAAAACGTTAATGGGTATATTAAAATCCGTATCTAAAAAATCCGGTACTCATGAATTGATGATTCATCCAGGTTTAAATAATACGCTTCTTGGAAATCAATATAAATGGGGCTATCATTGGGAAGATGAATTACAAGCTGTATGTTCAAACCATACGCATTTATATATTAGACAACATAATATTGAGCTAATTAATTATGGAGACTTGATATGAGTAAAATGATGAAGAGAGGCATTTTTATGTTTCTCTTACTATTGGCTGTGTCAATTGGTATCATTTACTACACTATTGATCTAGATGCATTAAAAACAATTTCATCATTTAATAGTATTTCTTTATTATTGGCTTTGGTGGCCTTAACAGCAGGCATGTATTTTGACGGTTTACGTTTACAAAGACTTGTAAAAATCGGAGGATATAAGCTATCTATAAAGGCTGTACTTCGTGTCATCTTTAGTAATTATTTCATGGCTATGTTAACCCCTGGTGCTAGTGGGGGGGCTGTTGCTCAAGTATTAGTATTACGGAGTTATGGTGTACCAATATCTAAAGGGACTCCTATTGTGTTAATACGTACTGTATTTTCTATTATGTTCCTTGTTATTATGTTACCCTTCGTATTCTTAAGAGATGCTATTGAAATTCCATATATTTCAAGGGATATGCTATTGATTTTTGCAGTATTAGCTGTCATTGTAACGCTGTTAGGTACATATATCTTGCAGACTAAATATATGCGTCAATTTGTATATAACTTAGCGCAACGGTTTAAGGCACATAAAACGAAAGATTGGCTTTCTAAATTAGAAACATTGAATCAAGGTTTAGGATTACTATATAAACAACCAATTCAATCGTTTATTGTATTTATTGAATCTGGGTTGAGTCTATTATGCTTATACTGTATTGCGCCAGCATTAATGTATGCTTTTACACCAGATATTCCGATCATTGATATATTAGATCGAATGATTCTATTGAATCTTATTTTATATTTTGCACCAACACCAGGGGGAACAGGGATTGCAGAAGGACTATTTGTAGTATTGTTTAGTACCTTTGTCCCTAATGGAACGGTTGGTATTGTTGCTGTAGCATGGCGCGTTATGGCAGAGTATTTGCCATTTTTTGTCGGCATGTATGCGGTGTTAACATTATATGGGCGTCAATTTGTAGCCCAAGAAACTTCAACAGAACAATAAGGGAGTGTGTGTTCTATGACTAAACCAAAAAAAGATAAGTTTTATCTGGTGCAAGAAGATATTTTACCAGAAGCGATAAAAAAGACGATTAAGGTAAAAGAAATTTTGAAACTAGGTGAGGTTAAAACTATTAACGAAGCAGTGGAAAAGATGGATTTGAGTCGTTCTGCATACTATAAGTATAAAGACTATGTATTCCCATTTTTTGAAATTGCTCAAGGTAAAATTGTAAGCATTTATGTTTCAATGTCTAATGAATCAGGTATGTTATCTAGTGTGTTAAAAGCAATTGCAGAACGCAATGGTAGTATACTGACTATCAATCAAGACATTCCACTACAAGGTATAGCTAATAGCAGCATTTCCTTTGAAACTAAAGACTTACAAGGTTCATTAGAAGATTTATTATTAGATATTCGCTCTATGAAGGGCATTATTAAAGTAGAAATTTTAGGCCAAGCATAGGCTAATTAAGAGAGTAGGACAATTATGACCACTATAAAAATTGCGTTATTAGGTTTTGGTACTGTTGCACAAGGTACATTTAATTTATTGCAAGATAATGCTGAGTTAATTAGAAATCGTACAGGTGTTAATGTTGAAATTTCTAAAATCTTTGTACGTAATCCTGATAAATATAGCGATATTACATTGCCTGAAACAGCTCAATATGTAACAGATATTGATGAAGTACTAAAAGATGATTCCATTCAAATGGTTGTGGAATTAATGGGTGGTACAACCTTTGCTAAAGATTGTGTAGAAGGTGCTTTAAAGGCTAAAAAAAATGTAGTAACTGCAAATAAAGATTTGTTAGCAGAATCTGGTCCATATCTATTAGACTTAGCTAGCAAAAACGGCGTAGATTTACGCTTTGAAGCATCTGTATTAGGTGGGATTCCAATTATCCGTACATTATATGAGTCCTTAGCTGGCAACCGTATTACTGAGCTCATCGGTATTATGAATGGTACTACAAACTTTATTTTAACTAAAATGTCTGAAGAGGGTTTAAGCTATCAAGACGTACTAAAGGAAGCACAAGATCTTGGTTATGCTGAGGCCGATCCTACAGCAGACGTTGAAGGTCTAGATGCGGCTCGTAAACTTGCTATCCTTGCATCTATTAGTTTCAATCGTCGCATTTTCTTTGAAGATGTATCCGTAGAAGGTATTACTTGCATTGATACGGAAGATATTAAATTCGGTAAAGAATTTGGTTATAACATCAAGCTATTAGGTATTGCAAAAGAAACTAGTCAAGGTTTATCTCTAAATGTATACCCAGCATTTATTCCTACCACACATCCTTTAGCATCTGTTCGCGGTTCTTATAATGCGATTTATGTAAAAGGTAATGGTATTGATGATGTAATGCTATACGGTCGTGGTGCTGGTAGCTTACCTACAGGTAGCTCTGTAGTATCCGATATTATGGAAGTGGCTAAAAATGTTTCATACAACGAAACAGGTCGTTTGAAACCATTCTATTATGACCAAAAGAATATTTACGCTCCTGGTAAGATTCAATCTAGCTATTACTTACGTTTGGAAGTAGATAATAAAACAGGTGTATTAGCTAAAATTTCTGCCAAATTAGCAGAACAAAAGATTTCTGTTTTATCCATCGTTCAAAGAAATATGGATCCAGAAACGGCTGTATTAGCGATTGTAACATCTAAATGTCCTAGATCTTATATTTTAAATCTTATCGATTCCTTTAACAGCTTGCGTTCCGTTAAGTCTGTTAATAGTGTCATTCGTATTATGGAAGCTTAAACTATGAATACCATTCGCGTACAAGTGCCCGCTACTAGTGCCAACTGTGGGCCAGGTTTTGATTGCCTAGGATTAGCGTTAAATCTTTACAATATCTTTAGCTTTACACCAGATCCAAATGCTACTGAATATACATATACCTTTGAAGGTTTCGGTGCCGATATTCTTCGCGCTGAAGACCCTAAAAAGAACCTTATTGGATTTGCTATGGATCAAGTTTTTGCTACTGCTCAAGAGCCGATTCAATACGGACATATTACGTCTGAAACCTTAATTCCACCTTCTCGTGGACTCGGCAGTAGTAGTACAGCCATCGTAGGTGGACTTTTACTAGCTAATGCACTAGTTAAACACCCTCTTACAAAAGAAGAACTATTGGTTATTGCAAACCGTATGGAAGGTCATCCAGACAATGTAGCACCTGCTATTTTTGGTAACTTATGCTGTGCTACTGGTTTAAAAACAAAGGTATTAAATACAGTCATCTCTGTTCCATCGGAATTACATTTTGCTGTTGTGGTACCGGAGGTTATGGTATCCACAGAATATGCACGTTCTGTTTTACCTAATCATGTACCATTTAAAGAGGCTGTCCAAAATGTGAGCCATGCATCTTTATTTGTAACAAGTTTAATTACACATCAATTAAGTAATTTATCTGTTGCATTAGATGATAATTTGCATGTGCCATACCGTAAAACATTGATTCCTCATTGTGATGCAGCCTTTGAAGCTGCTAAAGCAGCTGGAGCATATGGTGCTACTATTAGTGGATCTGGCTCTACTTTGATTGCTTATGTCGATAAAGCACATGTACAAGCTGTAGCAGAAGCTATGGGTGCTGTATTTACATCTAATGGAATTGAAAATAGAACATATTGCTTAGAAGCCGATAGTAAAGGAGCATCAATTATTTAGTTTGTGATATAATTATAGTGTTAGGCATAGTCCATAACTATAATTGGAGGAAACTATGAACAATATAAAAACAACGCTTTTATTAGCGACTTTGACGGCCATTTTAGTGGTCTTAGGTGATATGATTGGCGGTAGAAGTGGTATGATGATTATGTTCGTTATATCCATGGGCATGAATTTTATGTCCTATTGGTATAGCGACAAAATCGTTTTAGCACAATATGATGCACAACAAGTTACTGCACAATCTAACCCTAAATTATATGGCATGGTAGAACGTTTGGCTAAGAATGGTAAGTTACCAATGCCAAAAGTTTATATCATTCCAAGTGATGTACCTAATGCATTTGCAACAGGCAGAAATCCGAGTCATGCAGCAGTTGCTGTTACAGAAGGTATTCAACGACTATTAACAGATGACGAGCTAGAAGGTGTTCTAGGACATGAATTAACCCATGTTAAGAATCGTGATACATTGATCAGTACTATTGCTGCTATGATGGCAGGCGCAATTTCTATGATTGCCTATGTGCTTCAATTCTCAGCTATATTTGGTCGTTCAGATGACCGTGAAGGCTCTAACCCGTTAGAGTTAATAGGCGCCATAGTTATTGCACCTATCGCAGCAGGACTCATTCAAATGAGTATCTCTCGAGCTCGTGAGTTCTTAGCTGATGAGGGGGGCGGAGAGATGTGTCGCAATCCTTTAGCTTTGGCATCTGCCCTTGCAAAAATTGATTACTATTCAAAACATGGTGCATTGCCAAATGCAAGTAATGCAACAGCCCATATGTTTATCATCAACCCTATGGTTGGTATTGGTGAAAGCTTGAGCAATCTTTTTAGTACACATCCTCGTACAGAGGAACGTATTGCAAAATTGAAACAACAAGCAATGAATCCTAAATATAAAGAGAAAGCATTATTTTAATTAATATCTACAGGAGGATATCATGCAAGAAACATTAGTTTTAATAAAACCAGATGCAGTTAAGCGTCAATTAAGTGGTGAAATTATTAGCCGTTATGAACGTAAAGGTCTTGTCATTAAAGCGTTAAAACTTTTACAAGTACCTCGTGAACTAGCGGAAGAGCATTATGCTGAGCACAAAGAAAAACCATTCTTCGGTGAATTAGTTGATTTCATCACATCTGGTCCAGTTCTTGCTTTCGTATTGGCCGGAGATAATGCCATCGTATCCGTACGTGCTTTAAACGGTGCCACAAATCCTGTAGATGCTGCCCCTGGTAGTATTCGTGGTGACTATGCCCTAACAATGGATGCTAACGTAGTACATGCGTCTGATTCTCCAGAGGCTGCTGCTCGTGAAATTCATCTTTGGTTCCCAGAATATAAATAATCTCAAGGTTGAGAACATATAGCTTTTCATTCTACATTTATGTATTTCTATAGGAGGTAATACATATGGCAAGTAGTGTTTACACAAAAACAGGCGATGCTGGTACAACTGGTTTATATACCGGTGAACGAGTACCTAAATCCTCATTACGCGTAGAAGCTTATGGTACAATCGATGAATTACAAGCTTTTTTAGGCTTGGCTCGTTCCTATGCTGAAAATGCACGAGTTGCTACTGAATTATATGATATTGAGCGCAACTTATGGACTTTAATGGCAGATATTGCTAGTTTAAATGCGGCGCCAGTCATTACAGAGCAACATGTTAAACATTTAGAAAAGGTTATTGATCGCTTTGACGAAAAGCTTGAACCATTATCTAATTTTGTGATTCCTGGTGAAAAACAATCTTCAGCTTATTTACATGTAGCGAGAACGATTACTCGACGTGCTGAACGTGCTTTATGGCGTGTATTAGATGCTGGTGAAAGCGTTCACGAATCTAATTTAAAATATTTAAACCGTCTATCCGACCTTTGCTTTATTATGTGTCGCGTAGAAGAGGAAATTGGAGCTGAATAAACAAAAAAAGCTATGTATTTTACATAGCTTTTTGCTCGTTATAGACCTTATTGTGAAATTGTTTGATTTAAAACATCGTGAGGACTTGGATAGTAGAAGAAAATATGAGGAATTTCATAACGGAATTTTTCTCTCAATAGATCAGAAAGTGTTGTTTCGAAGTTTATAATTTTATCAGCTCCGAAATCAAAATCTTCTACCAAAACCAATAACTGTGGTTCTACTTGAGGTGCATTTTCTGGTAATATTTCTGGTGGTAGTGGAACATTTACTACTACACGTGCGGTGCCAATATATTTACCTTGTCCATCGTCAATGGCAACACGATAGGTATTATCCCATAAAGTAGCCATCATTTTTAGTTTCATATTCATAATTTCCATAGTATCGCTCCTTTGTTATACTTATAATGATACTGAAATTATAAATTCTTGTATAGGTGCATTATGAAATCACAAATTATATTGTGTTCCGGTGGGGCACGAAGTGGAAAAAGTGAATTTGCAGAACGTTTAGCCCTTGCTACAGAAGGTCGAAAAGCTTATGTAGCAACAGGACAAGCTTTTGATGATGAAATGGTTGATCGTATAAAGAAACATCAAGAGCGACGTGGTAATATATGGACGAATTTTGAAATACCATTATATTTGGCCGAAGAGTGGCAACATATTAGCAGTGTAGCGGATGTAATACTCATAGACTGTTTAACCATGTTTACAACAAATCATATGATGGCTCATGGGTCAATTCAAGGCCAAGAAGATGCAAATCGGTTAGAAGATATGATACTTTCAGAATTAGAAGCATTATTAAATCTAATCAAAGTAAGTGATGATAAAATAGTTATATTTGTAACTAATGAAATTGGTCTTGGTATTGTACCAGATAATAAGCTAGCAAGATATTTTAGAGATATTGCAGGCCGCGTCAATCGAACAGTAGCAACTGAAGCTGACAAATTATACTTAACGATTAGTGGCGTTACCATTGAATTAAAATCCCAGGAGGTTCATATAAATGGCTAAGAAAATTATGTTCCAAGGAACAAGTTCCAATGTAGGCAAAAGTATTTTATGTACTGCATTATGCCGTATCTTTTATAGAAGAGGTTTTAAAACTGTTCCCTTTAAAGCTCAAAATATGGCCCTCAATTCTTATGTGACAAAATGGGGCGATGAAATTGGTCGTGCTCAAGTAGCGCAAGCTGAGGCTGCTGGCATAGATCCAATTGTACAAATGAACCCTGTGTTATTAAAACCTACAGGTAATCAATCTTCTCAAGTTGTATTGATGGGTAAACCTGTGGGCGTTTATAGTGCTAAAGAATACCATACAAAATATTCCTTAACCGCTCTTGATAAGGTAAAAGAATCTATCGATTTCTTAGATTCCAATTTTGATATGATGGTTATTGAAGGTGCAGGTAGCCCTGCAGAGGTAAATCTCAAGGCTAATGATATCGTAAATATGCGCATTGCCAAGATGACGAAAGCACCTGTATATCTCATCGCTGATATCGATCGTGGTGGTGCTATTGCATCTATTGTGGGTACATTAGAATTGCTCGAACCAGAAGAACGAGATCTTATTAAAGGTATTGTTATCAATAAATTCCGTGGTGATATTAAACTACTAGAACCTGCACTAACCTTCATTGAAGAAAAAACAGGTAAAAAGGTAGTTGGTGTCATTCCTGCCATTGAAAACCTTGATATTGATGAAGAAGACTCTGTTGCACTGGAAAACAAACGCAATAGTGGTGCTAAAGAAATTCAAGTAGTGGTTATGCAAACACCTAAAATTTCTAACTTTACTGACTTTGATGCATTAAATTATGAACCAGATGTATCTGTTCGATTCGTCGGCCCTGGCGATGTTATAGGCAAGCCGGACTTAATCATTTTACCGGGCTCCAAAAACACACTAGCAGATCTTACATATCTTCGTAACTCTGGTTTTGCCGATGAAATAAAAAAACTTGCTGACCAAGGTACACCTGTTATTGGTGTATGTGGGGGCAATCAAATGTTGGGTAAAACGATTTATGATCCGCATCATATGGAAGGAGATATTGAAGAAATTGAAGGTCTTGGTTTAGTCGATTCTTCTACAACTATGAAGGATCAAAAAACAACACATCAAGTAGAATTCAATGTTTCAAATCTTCAATTTTTAAATGGTACATTTACAGGTGAAAAACTAGTAGGCTATGAAATCCATATGGGTGATACTACACCATTAGTAGATACTGTACGCCGTTGTTTCACCATTACAAGTCGCAGTGAAGAAGCCGTTAATGTAGTTGATGGTTTTATCGATGGTAATCACCAAGTAATGGGGACATATATTCATGGTGTGTTTGATAATGATGAATTTAGACGCTTTATTATCAATCAGTTACGTGAACGTAAGGGGTTAGAACCATTAGATGTAGTATTCCATTATTTCGAACACAAGAATGCAGCTTATAATCGATTAGCTGATATTGTAGAGGAACACTTAGATATGGATTATATTATGTCTACCTTGGGGTAATAGGGGAGATATATGGAACATTTAACAATCTTGCATTGGTTTACAAAGTATAGCTTTGTATGTATACCAGTCTTAGCATTTTTATTAGATTTACTCATTGGAGATCCCAATAGTAAATACCATCCTGTAGCTATTATTGGTCGCATCATATCTTTTTTTGAAGCAGTTCTCTATAAAGATACTGATAACGATACTAAAAAATTATGGTACGGTGGTATTGCAGTTGGCTTAATCCTTGTTTCTGTATATATTATAGTGTCTTTAATACTATGGCTTGGTGGCGTAATTGATGAATGGGTAGAATATGCTCTTGAAGTAATTATTTTATATATTGCTATATCTCCACGTTCACTAGCTGGTGCAGGCTTTACTATTAGCCAATTAATTAAACAAGATAATATTGTAGAAGCACGTAAGCGATTATCTTGGATTGTAGGTCGCGATACAGAAGAATTAGATGAAAGTGAAATTACACGAGCTACGGTAGAAACCATTGCGGAAAACACAGTGGATGGAATTATTGCTCCCTTATTCTTCTTTATCATTGGTGGTCCAATGGGTGCAATTCTATATAGAACTGCCAATACTATGGACTCTATGCTTGGGTATAAGAACCAAAAATATTTATACTTTGGTCGAGTAGCAGCTCGCTTTGATGACGTGCTCAATTGGATTCCTGCACGCATTACCTTTATATTATTAATAATTTCTGCATTCTTTTTACGCTTTGATGCAAAAAAAGCCCTACAAATTGGCTTGCGTGATGCCCATAAGCATCCAAGTCCTAATGGCGGTTATGCAGAAGCACCAGTTGCAGGAGCCTTACATATTCGATTAGGTGGTTACAACCAATATTTCAAAAAAATGACCTTCCGTGAATACATGGGAGATCCCATTGAAAAATTAAATCGTAACCACATTACACGTACAATTTATATGATGTATTTTACGACTATACTAATGATCATAATTAGTACAGCCATTACTTATGGGATGAATGTATAATGACACCTTTTTTCATAGCATTACAGTTTCTAACACGTTTAAAAATCGTTAATCAAACAGAATGGTCTGTAGAAGATTTTGGTAAATCCGTTGTAGCCTTTCCCTATGTAGGCTTAATTATTGGCCTTATTTTAGCATTATTGTATGGTATATTATCACCATTTATACCGTTAATACCATTGATGTTAATCCTTGTGATAGCGGAATTCTTAATTACAGGTGGTCTCCATGCTGATGGCCTAATGGACACCAGTGACGGTTTATTTTCTGGACGTGAAAGGGAACGTAAGTTAGAAATTATGAAAGATAGCCGTATAGGCTCTTTTGGTGTTGTTGCTTTTGTATTTGTTACACTTTTAAAATGGCAATTATTAACAGCGATTCCAACAGCGGAATTTATTCCAATGGCACTGATTATGATGCCATTAATGAGTCGTTGGTCCCTTGTTTTGAGTATTCGATCCTATCCCTATGCACGAGAGCAGGGGATGGGGGCTGCATTCGCTAATTTAGCACCAAAACATGTTATTACGTACAATACACTTTCAACCTTCTTTATGCCTATTGTAATATTATTAATTGGTGTAATTTTATATACCCTTTTATATGGTGTATATTCTATTTTTTCCATAGCTGATGTAGGCTATGTTGTTGGATTAGGTGTATTGGTTTACGCTACATTAGGTATTTTTCAAATCAATATTGTAAGTATGATTATTACCTATATTATCAATCGTATACTCAACCATTATATTGTTAAGCAACTTGGTGGTACTACAGGTGATACTTACGGATTTGTTGTTGAAGTTACAGAGGTTTTATTACTTTTAATTTATATTATTATATTATCTGTATTATCTGCTTCTGTAGCCTCTAATACTACGATGTTTTAATAATTATTTATCCATTGTTTTATAAAAACAATTACAGTTTTGTTTAATGCGAAAGGAGTTTAATGTGACCTATTATGTAAGAGCCCCAGGTACATGTGGGGAATTTCTACAAGGTTCTATTAATGGCCAGTCATTTTTAGTGACTTGTCCTATTAATCGTTACTCCTACGCATTAAGTAATGTAAAACATTCATTTTCACAACATTATTGTGCATTACAACCTAAGTCAGCTCTGGCAAGACAATTAGTACAACGATTATTAGAGAAAAAAAATAAAGATCAACCTTGTCCACCTGTATATGTACGTTCTGACATTATACAAGGTAAAGGGATGGCTTCAAGTTCTGCGGATATTTCTGTAACGGCTATGGCTACTGCTTTAGCTATGGATTATAATTTATCACTAAAAGAACTAGAACAAATCTGTTTATCCGTAGAACCTACAGATGCTTCATTTTACCAAGGTGTAACGCAGTTTGATTATATTAAAGGTACCATTTCTCAACCACTAGGAATGTGTCCGCCATTGAAAATTCTTGTATTTGATGAAGGCGGTAGTATAGATACCATTACCTTTAATCAACAAGTAGATTTACAAACTAAAATTTTAGAGAAAGAGTCTATTATACGTGAGTCACTAGATTTATTTAAACAAGGCTTAAAAACACATGATATCAATTTAATTGGTCAAGCAGCTACATTGAGTGCTTTTGGTAATCAACGCATACTATATAAAGCAAACTTATATGATTTTCACGATATAGGTAATTACTATAACAGTGTTGGTACAATCATAGCTCATAGTGGTACCATAATGGGACTTCTATTTCCCGTAGATTATGGTCGCATTGATGATTGTAAGCAAGAAATCATACGTAAGTTACCTCACTTATCCTATGTGGATACAGTAGAAACCACAAATGAAGGATTAACCTATATTAAACGATAATATATTTAATAGAAAGAGAATTAAATGTCTAAGATACATGGGGGCAATATATTTCAGTTTGCCCATGAACAACGAATTGAACCATATGAGGTGGTCGACTTTAGCGCTAATATTAATCCCCTTGGACCTAGTCAACGTGGATTAGATGCATTAAATGCACAATTACGCTATATTTCTCATTACCCTGATGCTACCAATGATGATGTATTAAATGCTATTGCTGATACATATGGAATGGATAAACATCAAATTATAGTTGGTAATGGTGCAGCCGAGCTATTATATGCTATTTGCCGTTTACCTGGATATACAGGTGCTTTTGTACCAGCACCAGGATTTTCTGAGTATAAAGAGGCTCTTGAAGCAAGTAAGATTCCTGTACGTGATATTTTTTATCGACCTCGGGAAGATGATAATGGAAAACCTTATTTTGAGGTACCATATTTGGCATTAGAAACCTTTGCAGCTGAACTAAAAGGGCAAGATGGTCGCATCATTGTATTTTTAGGTAATCCTAATAATCCAGATGGTACATTACTTGATAAAGATCATATTCGCACTGTAGCGAGCATGTTGAAAGATGCAAATAGCTTACTTGTTATAGATGAATCATTTATCGATTTTGTTGGAAATGATCCATTACAAGATAATGAGCATTCTATGCGCTCTTTAGTAAATGAATTCGATAATATCATCGTAGTTCATTCTTTCACAAAATTCTATGCTGTACCTGGTTTACGCATTGGTGCCGCTTTTACTAACAAAACATTAATTACTCAATTACAGCAATATATCCCTAGTTGGTCTGTAAATACATTAGCGCAAGCATATACAAAGGCTGCCTTGAATGATGTGGATTACATTAAGCGAACTAAACAAGAATTAAATGAAGAAATAGCATTCATGTACAATGCAGTAGATGCTATAGAAGGAATTACTGTATATCCACCTTCAGCTAATTTTATTTTGTTCCAAGTTAATCAAGAAGGAATTACAGCAAACTATATTAATGAAGAGCTAAAAAAATATAATATGATTGTGCGCAATTGTGACTCCTATGTAGGTTTAACTAATCATTGGGTACGCATTGCTATTAAAGATCATGATACTAATATTAAACTGGTGGATAAACTGACAGATATTTTGAAAGTATAGGAAGATTATGAAGACATTATATATTGTGCGCCATGGTGAAACTGATTGGAATAAAATGGGGAAATATCAAGGTATTACAGATGTTCCTCTCAATGAAAACGGTTTAAATCAAGCTAAAGCATGTGGTAATGCCCTTAAAGATGTTACCTTTGACCGTATCTTATCTAGTGATTTAAGTCGTGCCTTAGTTACAGCCGAAACGATTCGAGGTGACCGCACAACATCTATTACAGTAGATAAACGATTGCGAGAGCTTAATTTTGGAGACTGGGAAGCTATGCTATTTTCAGACATTGAAGCACGTTGGCCCGGCCTTATTGATGAGATGTATTTGCGGCCTCATCTTGTAAAAGTACCAAATGGCGAAAGCTTTAAAGATTTGCAAGATCGTGCCTGGGCAGGTCTGGAAGAATTCCTCAATGTTAATGATGAGGAAGAGACTCTTTTAATAGCATGTCATGGCGGAACAATTAGAACCTTATTATGTAAATTATTAGATATTTCTATTAGTCATTGTTGGAATTTTAGCCAAGGTAATACAGCTATTAATCGAATTTTCTATAATGGTATGGGCGAATACGATCATAATATTTTGAATTTGCTCAATGATACAGCTCATGTTGAATTACTCCAAGGACATGTATGATGAGACTCGATAAATTATTGGCTAATAAAGCTTATGGCAGTCGAAAAGAAGTTCATCAACTCTTAAAGGATCAAAGAGTTACTATTAATGGTGAAATAACAACAAAAAAAGATATCCACGTTGATATTGAATCTGATGTAATAATGGTTGATGGACAAGTGGTTAATACTAAGCAGCAGTATTATGTAAAATTTCATAAACCCAAAGGCTATGTTACAGCTGTGGAGGATCCAAAGCATCCTGTTGTAATGGATTTATTGCCACCTGAATATATTAAAATGGGGGTAGTTCCAATCGGAAGATTAGACAAGGATACAGAAGGATTACTGTTGCTTACCAATGATGGTGTTTGGGGACACTCAATCATCAATGGTAATAAACATGTATCCAAGGTTTATTACGTAGAATATGATGGTGAGTTAACAGAAGAAGGAATTCAACGTATAAAAGAGGGGATTGTACTAGGTGACGGAACTCATTGCAAGCCTGCTTTAATTGATGTTGTATCTTCTCAATCTCTGCATATTACCATTGAAGAAGGCAAATATCATCAAGTAAAACGTATGATTGGTGCAGCAGGCGGTACTGTTACATATTTAAAACGGTTAACTATAGGCCATATAGATTTAACCGGCATAGAAGAGGTTGGTTCTATACAGGACTTAACCATTGGTGATATAGAGGCTTTCAAAAAATAGCATAAAATTCTATTCAATATAGGTATTTTATGGTAAGATTAATTGTACTTTATAGACTAGGAGCATGATTATGAATGGTTTAAATCTGCTACAACAGTATATTAAAGAGCAAGAATTAACAGGCGTCATTTTGATGAGCCCTATAAATTTACATTATTTTGCTGGTTTTACTGGTACTACAGGCTTTGCTATCATTACACAAGATAAAGCCTTTATGATTACTGATTTCAGATATACTGAGCAAGCTACAAAACAATGTGAAGGATATACAGTCATTCAATATGAATCCTCTGTTATGGATACTCTTGTAGATATATTCAATGAGCATCATATTCACGAAGGTTTATTCGGTATTGAAGGCAAGCAAATGCCGGTAGATACGTATGAAACCTTATGTGATACATTAGATGAACGCTTTAATTTTACTTCTATCAATTTTGCTAAACTACGAGCAGTTAAGCGAGAAGATGAATTAGAATTATTGCGAAAAGCTGCTAAAATTGGTGACGACGCCTTTGCTGCATTATTACCACAATTAAAGGTAGGAATGACAGAAAACGAAGTGCGCATCATATTAGAAACAGAAATGTTAAAACGTGGATCAGAGGAGCCTTCCTTTGCAACCATCGTTGCTTCTGGTAACCGTTCTAGTATGCCTCATGGTGTAGCTAGTGATAAGGTCATTGAAGCAGGTGATTTTATTACCTTCGACTTTGGCTCCGTATATAAGGGTTACCATTCCGATATGACTAGAACTATTGTAATGGGTCCTGCCTCTGAATTACAAAAAAAGCTGTATAGTATAGTTTTAGAAGCACAAAAACGCGGCGTAGCTGCTGTTCGGGCTGGTATTACCGGTAAAGAACTCGATGCAGTATGTCGTGATTATATCAAAGAACATGGATATACCAAGGAATTTAATCACGGTACTGGTCATGGCGTAGGTCTCGAGATTCACGAAGAACCAGTGGCTAATACAAAATCCGATACGGTATTTACAGAAAATATGATCATTACGGTAGAGCCTGGTATTTATATTACAGGTACTATCGGATTGAGAATAGAGGATAGTGTCATCGTCAAATCTGACGGCTATGAGGTGTTGACACATAGTCCAAAAGAGTTAATTGAAATAGGTATTTAGAAGGAGAAGAGTTAGATGATTTCCAGTAATGATTTTCGTCCAGGTGTAACCGTTGAAATCGACGGTAATGTATGGCAAGTAGTTGATTTCCAACACGTTAAACCAGGTAAAGGTGCTGCATTCGTACGTACTAAAATGAAAAATTTGCAAACTGGTTCTGTAGTAGAACGTACGTTCAATGCTGGTGAAAAAGTTCCTAAAGCACATGTTGACCGTCGTCGTATGCAATACTTATACGAATCTGATGGCGCTTACACATTCATGGATAACGAAACTTATGATCAAGTTGAACTTAACCTTGAACAACTAGGTGATGCTAAAAACTTCCTTCTTGAAAATATGGAAGTATCCATCATGTTCTTCCAAGGTATCGTAATCGGTATCGATTTACCTGTAGCTGTTGAACTTCGAGTAGTTGAAACAGACCCTGGTATCCGTGGTGATACTGCTACTGGTGGTAACAAACCAGCTGTATTGGAAACAGGCTACACTGTAAAAGTACCTCTCTTCATTGAAGTAGATGATGTACTTCGTATTGATACTCGTACAGGTCAATACATCGAACGTGCCTAATACTTATTGATATGTATTGGGGCTAGATCTTTTCATGGAATCTGATTCCCCATATATCTAACATTTGCACTGTAAGCACTTGTCGTCTATGTAATTATATATAGGGACAAGTGCTTTTTTTGAAAGAGGCCAGTATGACCAAGAAAAATACTGAACTAGAGTCGGGTAAAATTAAGATTAGTGAAGATGTATATGCTACGATTGTCACTATGGCAGCACTTGAAACAAAGGGTATACATCATATGAGCTCCACCTTTAATGATGGTGTTAATACCTTCTTTAGACGTAAATCTGATCATGAAGGTGTAAAGATATCATTTAATGATGAAGGAGCAATTTCTGTTACTTTATATGTTTGCATTCAATATGGGTATCGTATCCCTGATGTGGCCTTACGTTTACAAGAACGTATCAAAACAGCTTTAGTTTCTTATACAGAAATTGAGGTACAAACCATTGATGTAGTGGTACAAGACATTATTTTTGATGATTTAGTAACACCATCACAGCCTTAGGAGGGTATCTATATGAGTTCAGACAATCAATTAAACTATGGATTAGATATGGATACCATTGATATTGCAGACTCTGTCATCATCAATGTAGCTACTAAAACGTTATCTACGATTCCAGGTATTCATTCTTTAAGCCCTCGCTTTTACGATGAATTAGTAGAGGGCATTACACATGCCTTTGGTCAACGTAGTTTACCAGGTATCAATGTTAAACATCGTAAATGTTTTATTGAAATCAATATTTATATTAAAGCCTTGTATGGATACAATCTTATTGAATTATCCAAACAATTGCAGTTAGAAATCAAACAAACCTTAAAGAATATGCTTGATCTTGATCATGTTAAGGTTGATGTTCATATTGAAGGTATTGTTAAAGAAAAGGAGCCAACTCCACATGGTAATTAAGCGAAATCGACGTGAAGCACGTCAATACGCATTTCAAATGTTATATGCTAATGAATTTCATAGTGATAAAAATGATGTTCAATTTCCTGAAGGTCATATTCAAAAAGCTATGGATAAAGCATATGCCAATAGTATTATTCAAGGTGTAATAGCAACAGCTGAGAAAATAGATGCAGATTTACAACCATTTTGTAAATCTCGTAAAGTGGCAAATCTAGATAAAGTTGATCGCGCTATTTTACGTATTGCTGTATGGGAAATGACTAACGAAGTAGAACCATTAGAACCATCTATTGCCATTAATGAAGCCATTCAGCTAGCAAAAGAATTTGGCTCTGATGCTTCTTATAAATTAATTAATGCCATCTTAGATGCATATAACAAGAGTAGATAATGAAACGATATTACTTAGGCATTGATACCAGTTGCTATACCACTAGTTGTGCTATTATAGATAGTGACTTTCACATCGTAGGAGAGGCACGTAAACTATTAGAGGTTAAACCTGGTGAGCGAGGACTACAACAATCAAATATGGTCTTTCAGCATACAAAGGCATTGCCTAAGCTAATGTTAGAGCTACCTCAAGTACCAATTAGCGGTATCGGTGTTAGTGGCTTTCCACGACGTGAGGAAAATTCTTATATGCCCGCCTTTATGGTTGGTTTAGGCCAAGGGGAAACCTTGAGTCATATTTTAAATGTGCCTTTACATATCTTTGCGCATCAAGAAAATCATATTTTAGCAGCACTGAGAGATTTAGAACATATTCCGACTGAGCCATTTTTGGCTTTACATTTATCAGGTGGTACTACAGAGTTAGTCTATTGCCATTATCAAGGTGAAGGAATTTTTGAATCTCATATCATTGGCGGTTCTAAAGATTTGCAAGGCGGTCAATATGTTGATCGCATCGGTGTGGCTATGGGTTTACCATTCCCTGCAGGCAAACATCTAGAGGCATTAGCATTACAAACTACAGAATATGAACCATTACCATCTTCTGTAAAAGAAGGTTGGATAAGCTTTGCTGGGCCATGTAGTGCGGCTATGCGACGCATTAGTGATTCCATGAATGATATGGAAAAATCTAATCTATCGCGAGCTGTATTCACCTCTATTGGAAATGCACTAGAAAAAATGATTACCTATCATTTAAAAAATAAACCTGTTAAAACATTAATTGCCGTAGGTGGTGTAATGAGCAATAGTATACTTCGTAATCGCCTGGAAACCTATTGTAAACGGAATCGCATGACATTGCATGTGGCGCAGCCACAATATTCTGTTGATAATGCTACAGGCAATGCTTTTGGCGCTGCTTATTTACAAGAATCTAGAGGATCATCGTGAATGTATTAACCATTACACAATTGAACAATCTCATAAAGCGCACCCTAGATAGGGAATATCTACTAAAAAATGTTTATGTTAGCGGTACTATCATCAATGCTAAACGTCATAGTAGTGGACACATGTATTTTTCTTTGAAAGATGAGGAGTCTGCCATTGATGTAACTATGTGGTCTAGCACTGTTATGCAAAAAGGTTTGGCTAATGCCATTCAAAATGGTTTATTAGTAACTGTAAAAGCATCTGTTAATTTTTACAATAAAATGGGCCGTTTAAATCTCATTGCCTCTGATATGCAAATAGGGTCTAAAAGCCCATTACAGCTCGAATTTGATGCGTTAAAACGAGAATTAACGGCGCTAGGATACTTTGATGACAGCCACAAACAAAGTCTTCCGTACATGGCAAGTTGCATAGGTATTGTTACATCTCAATCTGGCGCTGTATTGCATGATATTTTACATGTTAGTGAGAGACGTAACCCATTAGTGCAATTTAAATTATTCTCCGTTCCTGTCCAAGGCAATACTGCAGGACCTGTTATTGCAAGAGGTATTGCTGCTGCCGATGCTGATCCAGAGGTGGATGTCATCATCGTTGGTCGTGGTGGTGGATCTATGGAGGATTTATGGTGCTTCAATGATAGATCTGTTGTAGAGGCGATTTATAATGCTAATACACCAATTATTTCAGCAGTAGGTCATGAAACAGATTATACCTTATGTGATTATGTAGCAGATGCTCGTGGAGCAACACCTAGTCATGCTGCAGAAATGGCCGTACTTCCTATAACGACATTGCAAGATCAATTGTCAGAAAAAGAAGAGTATCTACATGAGTTTATACGGTATACATTACAACAGAAACGTACCGATTTAACATTGCTCTTTAATCGTAGATTAGGCATTCCAGCTCTACAATTTCTACATAAACAAAAAACACATTTACAAGAGCTTTCACAGTCTTTAACCAATGCCACAAAAGAACGATACAATACAGAGAAACATAGTCTAGCATTGTTAGCTCAACAATTAGAATCTCTAAATCCATTACAAATGATGGTAAAAGGATTTGCAAAGGTTGAACATAAGGATAAACCTATAACGTCTGTTACACAATTACATCCAAAGGATGATATACGAGTTACACTTGCTGATGGGTATGTTACTGCTACGGTACAGGAGGCGCACAAAGATGGCCGCATCACTAAAAAGTTATGAGAAAAAATATAAAGCCTTAGAGGATATTGTTAAACAATTAGACGATGGTAATATGACTATCTCTGAACTTTTAACGCAATATAAGAAGGGCTTAACATTAGTAAAAGAATGTGCAGAAATGCTCGATTCTGTGGAAGATGAAGTACAACAAATTATCGAAGAAGTCCGCATCAGCGAATAAGGAGATTCTATGTTCAAAGACTATTTAGCGTCTAGCAAACAACATATTGAACAATGGTTAGGTGAAGTATTAACTAGCCCAAATCGAGAATTTAAACCCCTTTATGAATCTATGAATTACAGTTTAATGCAAGGTGGCAAACGAATCCGACCAATCTTATCTAAAGCTGTATTAGAAATGCTTCATAAAGATCCAGCTGATTATAAGGAATTTCTATGTGCTATGGAGTGTATCCATACATATTCCTTAGTACATGATGATTTACCAGCCATGGATAATGATGATTATCGTAGAGGTAATTTAACAAATCATAAAGTTTATGGTGAAGGTATGGCTATTCTAGCAGGTGACGGTTTATTGACCTATGCCTTTCAATTAATGACCGCTAATGAGACAGCTACAGCGCAGGAAAAACTTGATGCCATCCAATGTGTGGCTACGGCTGCAGGCCCTGAAGGTATGGTCGGAGGTCAAGCCTTCGATATGCTCAGTGAAGATAAGCATATACCACTTGAGGAGTTAAAGGTTTTACACCGCGGAAAGACAGGGGCATTATTTAATGCATCTGTAGAATTAGGGCTCATCTTAGGCAATGCAGATACTGCTACGAGAACAGCACTTATGGAATATGCAAATTGTTTAGGATTGTTATTCCAAATTACTGATGATATTCTAGATGTAACTGGTACTATTGAAGAATTAGGAAAAACACCTGGCAGTGATATTCGCCAACATAAATCTACTTATGTATCTTTACTTGGTTTAGAGGGCGCAAAAGAGCAAGCCTCTTCAGTAGGTGAACAAGCTCACAAAGCATTAAACTCCGTTTCTTATGATACATCTATCTTAGCAGCATTAATTGATTATCTTTTAAAACGTACGAATTAATATGTATTACCTCTAAAAGGTACAAAGAATGATTGATATATTACCACAAATAGCACATAACTACATAGCGCAAGCCGCATTTTGGGGCTGGTTTACTGCTCAGGCTATCAAATTCGTATGGCAACTAGTTCGGCATGGTAAATTTCGTCCAGAACGATTAGTGGGATCTGGAGGTTTTCCAAGTTCGCATACATCCTTTGTAATCGCTACAACTACAGCTATTTATCTGAAAAATGGAGCTTCTGATCTCTTTATCCTATCCTTAGTATTCTCTATTGTAGTTATGTATGATGCATCAGGTGTACGATTAGAGGCTGGGCGACAAGCTCAAATTCTAAACCAAATTGTAGATTATTTTACAAAGAAAAACATACCTGTTGTCATTACTCGTAAAGAGGCCTTAAAAGAGTTATTAGGACATACTCCAGTAGAGGTATTTGGGGGATTAATCCTCGGTATTATTGTAGCGTGTATTCAATTTTATTATATTTACAATGGTGTGATATGAGTAGTAAAGAACGTTTAGACATACTCCTCGTTAATCGAGGGCTTTTTGAAAGTAGAGAAAAAGCCAAAGCAGCCATAATGGCTGGCCAAATCTTTATGGATACAACACGTATTGATAAAGCGGGTACAAAAATTCCTGTAGATGCTAATATCGTAGTAAAGGGTAACACCTTACCTTATGTTAGTCGTGGTGGACTAAAGTTAGAAAAAGCTATTCAAACGTATCCTATCGATTTACAAGACGCTGTTATGGTCGATATAGGTGCCAGCACTGGTGGTTTTACAGATTGTGCTCTACAAAATGGAGCAGCTAAAGTATTTGCTATCGATGTAGGCTATAATCAATTAGCTTGGAAGTTACGTCAAGACCCACGTGTTATCAACATGGAAAAGCAAAATATTCGCACTGTCACACCAGAACAATTAGGTGAACTGGTTGACTTTATTTCCATAGATGTAGCATTTATCTCTTTAGATAAAGTATTGCCTGTAGCTACTACATTGTTAAAAGATACAGGCTCCCTCGTTGCTTTAATTAAGCCGCAATTTGAAGCTGGCAAAGAAAATGTTGGCAAAGGTGGTATTGTGCGCGACCCGGAAATCCATAAAGAGGTTTTACATCGTATCTTACACGTTGCTCATGATTGTGGATTATATGTTCATGGATTAACTTTCTCACCAATTAAAGGTATGGAAGGTAATATTGAGTTTTTAGGTTATTTTAAAAAGTACGAAGAAGGGGCTTTAACCATTGATGATACTTTAATCGATACAGTGGTTGCAGAGGCTCATTCATTATAGGAGATTACTATGCGTATCGGATTTTTCCCTAATATGGGGAAAAGCAATATTATGGCAGTTTTAAAAATGGCTGCACATATTTGTAAAGATGAAGGTATCGAAGTATTCTTGCCAGATGATCTCGAATCAGATGCACCTGCACGAGTACTTAAGATTCCTGAAACTCATATTTTAAGTCGTCCAGAAATCTTTAAACAAATAGATATTGCCTTTAGTTTTGGTGGTGATGGTACCATCATCCATTTGGCACGACAAATTTACCCATACAATGTACCTGTTTGTGGTATTAATCTTGGTGAGTTGGGTTTCTTAAACCAAATCGAAGTTCACCAAATGCAAAGTCATATTAAACGTATTGCCAAGGGTGATTATAATATCGAAAAACGTGGACATTTATATGCGTATATTGACCGTAATAATGGTAATGAAGAAGAATTAGTACCTATCATTAATGAAATTGTTATTACCCGTGCAGAACCAGCTAAAATGGCACGTATCAATATGTCCATCAATAATCAACATACGCAAATGTATCCTTCTGATGGCTTGATCATTTCTTCTGCCACAGGCTCTACAGGATATAATCTATCTGCAGGTGGTCCTATTATGAAGCCTGATAATAGATCAATTATTGTGACTCCTGTAGCACCACATCTTATTCAAGGCGTTTCTCTTGTATTGGAAGAGCATGATACAATTCAAATCACCATGCCAGAACGAGAGCCTCAATTACATATCTGTATAGACGGTACATTTGACTATACGTTTACCAATAAAGAAACATTACATATAAGCTCCAATCCAGTATATTGCTTATTCGTACGTTTTAAAGATCAATGTTTCTTTGGTACATTATTTAAAAAATTAGCCTCTCGTCGTGACGAGTTATTATAATACTAAAATCTCAAGTGGGGTGATTTTGTGATTAACATTAACAATGCTGTTCAGTTTCAACATTTAATCTGGGATCGAGTAATGAAACACGCTAATGTTGTAGTAGATGCAACATGTGGCAATGGCCATGATTTATTATATCTAGCAGAGCGAGCAAGAAAAGGCTGTCATTTATATGGCATCGATATCCAAATGAAAGCTATTAATAGTAGCCAAGAGTTATTGCAGTCAAATGATATAGCTGAAGATGTGAGCCTAACATTTATCCATGACTCCCATGATCGTGCATTAGCTAATCAGTTAAAAGATGAAGTAATTGATTTAATGATTTTTAACCTAGGATATTTACCGGGTGGCGATCATCAAGTTATAACTAAACCGCATCAAACAATTGACGCTATAAAAGAGGGTTTAGAGAAATTATCTAAGTCTGGAGTTATCACAATTGTTGCTTACCCTGGAACAACAGAAGGGTTAGAAGAAATGCAGATCCTTAAATCGTATTTATCAGATTTAGAACAGAAATTGTATAATGTATGTCATTGGCATCCAATGAATCAAATAAATAATCCACCTGAGTTATTTATATTGCAAAAACGATAAAAAGAAATATATCTTTATTCATCATGAATAAAACTCATAAGAAACATGTAAAAGCCCCTTTATAGGGGCTTTTATTTATACATGCATATTATTCTAGTTTTAAATTATTAATTTCGTATAAATAGATGAAGCTTATAGGCTATGTGTTTGCACGCCCTCAATCTATAGAATGTTAACATTTTTTTAAATATAAATATAATATGCATAACTAGTATGAGATATGCGATTTATACCATATATTAATTATGAATATATGGTATAATAATAGCAGAAAGATACTATTCTCTTTTATGTGCAAGTTTTAAAAAAGGGAGTTCAAAATGAAACGCTATCGCTATAACAAAATTAAAGAAATCGTGCAGTCCAAGGCGATTGAAACTCAGGAGGAATTAGCAGCGGCCTTATTAGAAGAAGGTATTGAGGTAACGCAAGCTACTGTTTCTCGTGATATTAAGGAATTGATGTTAATTAAAATTCCTACAGGCGATGGACACTATCGATATGCATTATCTCCAGAAGAAAATGTAGTTCTATCTCGTAGTCGAATCAATCGATTATTTCAAGATTCTCTAATTAAGGTAGATCATAGCTTGAATCAAGTTGTATTACATACAATTCCTGGTTCAGCTCAATCCGTAGCATTTTCTATTGACCATGCAAAATGGTCTGAAATTATTGGTACATTAGCTGGTGATGATACAATTTTGTTAATTGCAAAATCTGAAGCTGAAGTTCCAGCAATTTTGGCGAAAATTCAAGATTTAATGAAGGACTAAATAGATGTTAACGCAAATGAGCATTCGCAACTTTGCGTTGATTGAGCAAATGAATATTT
>CABSJA010000003.1 GCA_902477915.1 uncultured Veillonella sp. | reverse complement strand
CTGAAGAATATCACATACCGTCATGTATTGCTGGTTTTGATGGACTTGAAATTTTATCTGCTATAGCAAATATTTTAGAGCAACGAAAAACTGGTAATTTTGTAGTAGGAAATACATATCATTCTGTAGTTATGCAGCAAGGGAATCCGGTAGCGCAAGCGATGATCAAAGAAGTATATGATGTATGTGATGATGCGTGGCGTGGTATCGGTGTTATTCCAAACTCTGGCTTAAGATTAAAGGATGAATATGCAGCCTATGATGTGGAACGGGCGTTACCTATCCAGCTTGAAAAGCCTTCTCTTGATCCGAAGGGATGCCAATGTGATCGTGTATTGCAAGGTCTTATTAAGCCTAGTGAATGTCCATTATTTGGTAAAAGCTGTACTGCTGACCACCCTGTTGGTGCTTGCATGGTCTCTGTAGAAGGTAGTTGTGCAGCATGGTATAAATACGGTTATTCCAGTGGTGGATCGACGTGGGAGGATTAATATGGAACGAGTTCGCTTAGTCCATGGGAATGGCGGTCGATTTAGTCATGAATTGACCGAGCGTTTTATTTTGAAATACTTTACAAATGATTTATTGGCTCCTTTACATGATGGTGCTCAATTTCCTGTTACAGCAGGACGTATGGCGTTCTCTACAGATTCCTATGTAGTACAACCAACGTTTTTCCCTGGCGGTAATATTGGTAAATTAGCTGTCTGTGGTACTGTGAATGATTTAGCCATGAATGGTGCTATTCCACAATATTTGAGTTGTGGACTCATCTTAGAAGAAGGATTAGCTTTTGATGAGTTAGATGAAATTCTTCATACCATGTCAGACATGGCTAAAGCTGCAAATGTACAAATTGTTACAGGAGACACTAAGGTTGTTAAAAAGGGCGAGGTAGATAAAATCTACATAAATACTGCAGGAATTGGTATGATTCCAACAGGAATAGATATTGGTCCACATCGTGTGAAGCCTGGTATGGATATCATCTTATCTGGTGCAATAGGGGATCATTCTATTGCTGTTATGGGACAACGATTTGGATTAGATCTATCTGATTCTTTACGAACTGACTGCGCTCCTTTAAATAATATGGTTCATGCTGTACTTGATAAAGTAGGTCCTCAAGTAGCTCTATTGCGAGATCCTACACGAGGTGGTTTAGGTACTGTGTTAAAAGAAATTGCAGATCAAAGCCAAGTGGGGATTAAGGTAGAAGAAGCGGCTATACCAATTCACGCCGAAGTACAATCTGTTTGTGATATTTTAGGGTATGATCCGTTATATTTAGCAAATGAAGGAAAGGTTGTACTCGTGGTAGATCCATCCGTTACAGATGAAGTTCTATCTATTCTTCACAGCTTCGAAGAAGGTAAAGAAGCGGTACTAATTGGCAAAACATTAGATAAGAATATTGGTAAGGTTGGTTTGCAAACTGCTATTGGTGGTGTTCGCTTAATCGATTTGTTAGGTGAAGATCAAGTTCCTCGTATCTGCTAATTATATAATTGAGTTTCTCTAAGTCTTAAAGATATGTAAAGGTAAGAACTATTTTGTGCCTATAGAGTATGAGTTAGACTTGATATTGACACTAATTCTTTATGATGGTAGCATTAAATTAAGTTGTGTAAAATTCATTGATTGTTCATCGGACTTTTATACAATGCTAGTATCTTTATGTGTAAGTTCTTATACTTTCACTAGAATCTATGTATAGAATTTGTTAAAATATAAGTATCTATAGGAGGCTTATTATGAAAAAGAAGATTATTACAGCTGTTCTAGGGATTTGTTTAACTACAACTGCATTTGGCGGTATCTTGACTACTCAAGCTGGTGGCCTTAGCAGTATTCTTGGCGGTGCAGCTAAAATTGGTGGTATCGGTATTGTTATCAACAAATTCGGTCCACAAATTGACTCTTTCTTGAATAAATTATTGAAACAAAATAACTTAAGCACAGAATATACAACTAAAGTTGTACCTATCATCAGTATCGGTACAAAAGGTTATATCGGTGCTGCTCAAGTTACTGGTCCTGCATCTAGCATTGAACAAGTTAAAGCTGTTGCCCAAGTAGAAGGTAGCTTTAACGGCATGGTTCGTGTTAAAGGTTTAGTACCTGTTGATAGCACAAACCCAGTTGGTGCATCTCGTGTTCAAGGCGTAGGTGTATCTGCGATTATCGATTTGAAAATTTAATGGCCACTGAGCATATAAAATAGTAGACTCAGGGAATAAGCACGGTCTTAGGCCCGTGCTTATTCTGTTGTATAACAGTTATACATTAGATACGTTGTGGAGGAATTTATGAAGAAGCAAGTACTTACACTTTTAATGGCATCCTTGATTTCAGGCACTGCATTTGCTGCTCCTGGCACAGTTACAGAGAAAACAAATGTTTTGGAAACTACTGTATATGGCGCAGTACAAGATGGTGCTGTAGTGGACCGCATTAATCAACTTGACGAAACCGTGTATGGTACTGGTTTCAATGGCAATTCTGCGACATTGAGTAAACGTGTCGATTCCCTCTATAACTCCGTAGAAGGTAGTGGCACAAACATTTCTTTGCGCGAAGAAATGGACGCACTTGAATATACATATCAAAATAGCATTAACGCAGGTTCTCTTGTAGATCGCGTAGAAAAGATGGAACGTAGCGTTAATGGTCGTATTGGTAGCGGCTCTTTACAAAAACGTATCATTTCTTTGAAAACAAAAGTATATGGTAGCAATGTAACGCTTACTAACCAAGTTGGTACATTAGCTGGCAACCAAGTCTTCAAAGTTACCTTGAATGACGCTGTTTCTTCTAAAACTAGCCATGAAGGCGACACTGTTGCTTTCACAGTAGCTGAAAATGTAATGGATGGCAATGTGTTATTGGTACCTGCAGGTACAGTAGGATCTGGTACAATTACATCCTTGAAAAAGGCTCGTTCCTTTGGTCGTAATGGTGTATTAGACATCACATTTGACACAATCCCTGCTATTGATGGTACTGAATTTACTGCAGTACAAGGTAAAGAAGCTAAGGATAAAACTCGCAGTGAAGTTAAAGCAGCTGGTGCATCCGTAGCTGGTGCTGTTTTACTTGGACCAGTAGGCTTAGTAGGTGGTGCCTTTGTTAAGGGTAAAAATATTGAATACCCTGCTGGTGCAACCATTTATGTACAACCTCAAGATTCTGTTACAATTCAAGGTCTTGTAATTGGTGGTGATGGTTTGGCTCACAGTGATGATGAATTGGCTGAAGCAGTAACTGTACCTAATACGGCTGATGAATCTGAAGGGACTGTAGACACTAATGAAGCAGCTGTTGATGAAAATGAAACAACAACAGAGGAACCAGCAGCAGTAGAAGAACAAGAAGAACCGGTAGAAAATGTTTCTCAACCTATCGTAGTTGTAAAGCGTAATCAATAATTAACAAATTCTTAAAGCAAGAGGAGTTCTAGTAACCATGAGGAAACGTAAAGTACAATGGCTGGCAGCGGCATGTGTTTTCTGTTTAGCACAACCAGTATGGGCTGCTACAGAGTCAACCACGGTATATCAAGATCAATTGGATAGCGTTGATCAATCCTATCTTGGAGAAATCTCTAAAGCATCTACACCTGAAAATAGTAATATCCGTGTTGTACGTCGTGGTGAAAAGGCAAAGTCTGATCAACCTACAGAACAATTGCCGACTCGTATTGATGCAGATAAAATGTCCTATACTGGGTCCACTGGTGATGTATATGCACAAGGTGATGTAGTAGTGACTCAAGGTAATCAAACCTTGATGGCACCACGTATAGAAGGTAATACAAAAACTACAGAATACCGTACTGTTGGTGGGTATCGCTTTTTGGAAAATGGCGGTAAAACAAAGGATATTACAGGTCAAAATATGACATATCGGACTAGTGACCGTCATTTTACAGCTGACCAAGCGTTTGGTTGGAATGATCCTTACTATGTGAAGGGGCAAAATGCTACATTTGATGGTGAAACTGGTCATATGGATAAAGGCATGGTTACCACAAAACATGCGATGGCCTTTAAACATACACCAGATTATCGTGTAGAAGGTCAAGATATCAAGGTGTATCCTGGCGATAAAGTCATTATTAAAAAACCGTCTTTCTACATTAAAAACTTTAAGGTTTTATCTTTACCTTCTTATACAGCGTCCTTGCGTCATGATAAAGAAGGAAAATTCAGTATATTCTCATTAGTTCCAAAGCCTACATATAGTAGTGATGATGGACTTGGCTTGCATGGTAGTACTGATTATCCAATTGGTAAGCATGGTGAAGCTTATATCGATTATCGCTGGTATTCAAAATCAGGCTTTAAACCAAAAGTTGGTTATAGACACTACTTGCCTTGGGCTACTGCGTCAATTGGGTACAGTAAAGAATCTAATGAATATAATGATGAAACGGTATGGGTTGAAAAGATTGGTGAGGCCCGTTTAGATACTCATACGTATCATGTGGGTAAATCACCAGTAACTGTACGCGGTGGCGTTAATGCCGGTTATTGGAAAGAAGGTTCTGTAAAAGGTTCCCATAAGGAATACTATACAGAAATATCTCATGATCCAATTAAGCTTGGCAAAAATGCCGATTTACGCTTCTTGGGCGGTTACCAACGCGACTACTATGGTTACGATGGCACGATTCGTAGCATGCCTTACTGGGGCGCTAGATTCCGCTCTAAAGTGGGAAATCGTGCTAATGTATGGGTTAGCTATAATCAACGTAATATTTCTTATAATAACTCTCCATATCGATTTGATACTACAGAGCTTCCTAAAGAGCTCATCTATGGCGGTAACTATAAATTGACTCGCTTAGATGATGTGTCTGTAAGTGTTAAAACAAATATGATGAGTGGTCAGATAGACTCTGTATATTATACATGGCATCGTGATTTACATTCCTTTGACTTGTACTTAACTTATAAGGATGCACATAGAAGCAATAATGATCAATGGAAAATCAAATTTGTTGGCAAAGACTTTTAATTAGGAGATAACTATGCAACGTATTAGAAAAGCCGTTATTCCAGCAGCTGGCTTTGGTACACGCTTCTTACCAGCTACTAAAGCACAACCAAAGGAAATGCTTCCTATCGTGGATACACCTGCTATCCAATATATTGTAAAAGAAGCATTAGATTCTGGTATTGAAGAGATCCTAATCATTACAGGCCGTAATAAACGCGCTATTGAAGATCATTTTGATAGCAGTGTGGAACTAGAATTGCTTTTACAAAGCCAAGGTAAAAATAAACAATTGGCTATGATTAAAGACTTAGCAGATATTAAAGTTCACTTTATTCGTCAAAAAGCTCCTCGTGGTCTTGGCGATGCTGTACTATGTGCAAAAGCCTTTATTGGTGATGAACCATTTGCTGTATTGCTTGGTGATGATATTGTATATAATCCTGAAAATCCATGCCTTAAACAGTTAATTGAGTGTTACGATGAACATCCTGGTATTATCTTAGGGGCTCAATTTGTACCTGAAGATAAAGTTAGCTCTTATGGCATTGTATCTGGTGAAGCATTAGCGGATAATTTATATCGCGTTCATAATTTGGTAGAAAAACCAAAAAAAGAAGATGCACCATCTAGACTAGCAGTATTAGGTCGTTACATTTTAACGCCAGATATTTTCAATATTTTAGAAAATACAAAACCAGGCGTAGGTAATGAAGTTCAATTAACTGATGCTCTAGCAGCATCTAAAACCGATACGTATGCATTAGCTTATGAAGGTATTCGTTACGATACAGGCGATAAATTAGGTTACTTGAAAGCTACTGTTGAGTATGCCCTTCGTAATGAAGAGTTAGGTGAGAACTTCAAAGCATATTTGAAAGAACTAGACCTTAAATAGTGAAGCTATATATGTATATAAGAAAGAACCTGTGGATGTTACCATAGGTTCTTTTAATTGGTAGCGATATTTTTGCATTATTGTCAACAAATCGGATGTGATTTTGTTGACTAATAAAATAATGTTGATTATAATCAATTTATTGAATAAATAAAGGACTGTGATTATATGAGATCGCTCTTTACAACATTGTGTAATAATGATTTTGGATTACCAGGGCATAGTGTTATTAAGCATATGCATTATGATGCTTCGGGTAGTGATCAATCTATCTGTGGTATTTTATATCAAGTTGCTAAAACTACTACGGTTGGTATTCTAGATAAATCAGGCTTTTTAATTGTTGATTTACGACCGGTACCGAAACATTTTCGTATCCGTTCTACAATTCATCAAGAGAAAAACGACCGTACTATATCTTTTTCTAAGGACGATATAATACGATTTGTAAACGATATTAATGATACTAATGAGATTCATCGAGAAGCACCCTATGTGGTACCGGGTTGTATGATTCTAGAAAATTTATGGAATTATTGGAATATTAGTAAATCTGCGCAGCAGATGGCTATTTATTTTCATGCACCCGTTATTGCAGATGATCAGGTAACTTTGGTGGAAAATTCTGAAGATGCTCAAGTAGAAGGGTATATAGGTGATACATTAGCTTTTTCGGCTACTTTTTTTGGTGAAAATGAAGATTTAACATCTTTAAAACAAAGATGTATTAGTTAGAGGTAATTATGGAAGCAAGACGTTTAACAAAAATGGCTTTATTAACAGCCTTATTATGTATTTCAGCATATATTTCTTTCCCATTGCCATTTAGTCCGGCCATGGTAACTGCATTGACTTTGGTGGCTACATTAACAGGTCTATTATTGCAACCAAAGGATGCATTTATTGTATTTATCATTTACGTTTTACTTGGTGCTGTAGGTTTACCAGTATTCGTTGGTGGCACAGCAGGTCTTGGTAAATTATTAGGACCAACAGGGGGCTTTATCTTCTCTTGGCCAATAGCTTATACATTATTAAGCGTATTCAAAGGTTCTAAGAAGAGCTTTTTCTCTTATGCATGGCGTTCTCTTGTAATTACTATTCCTGTAGTATATCTATTTGGCGTTGCAGGCTTTATGATTGTAACAAAAACTGAACTTTGGGCGGCATTGCCTGTAGTAATGTTCCCATTCATTCCTGGGGATATTGTAAAATGTCTCGTTGCTTCTTGGTTAGCAACTAAAATTAAAATTTAGAATGTAATAATGAAAAGAGGCATTCCTTGGGATGCCTCTTTTCTGCATTTTCTTATAGGAGCTAATATGTCAGTATATATTCATGGTGGGCTTAGAATACCTATAGGCGTATTAAATGGACAATATAGAAATATGAGACCTGAAATGTTAGGAGCTCAACTCATTAATGAATTAATCAATCGTTATGATATTTCACAAGTGGATGGGATCTTTTGTGGTAATGCAGTTGGTACAGGTGGGAATATTGGTCGCCTTATGGGGCTCATGACTAATTTACCGAATTCTGTTCCTGCGATTACCGTAGATATGCAATGTGCATCAGCCTTGATGAGTATTGAGATGGCCTATACACATATTGCATCAGGTGTTATGGATTCGGCTATTGCTGGTGGTATTGAAAGTTCTTCATTACAGCCCGATAGGATGTATGCAGCTGGTGATAATCGTGAAGGCCTATATAAGGTTGCTCAGTTTAGCCCTAACGATTGTTCTCCTCTAGCTATGTTAGAAGGGGCAGAGAGGACGATTCAAAAACATAATGTACTCAAGGAAGATTTATATCCCTATATTATTGGTAGTCACAAACGCGCTTCTGAAGCTTTAAATAATCCGCATTTGAAATCTTACATTATGCCTATTACCATCGATGGCAAAGCCTGTGTTGATGAATGCATTAGACCTAAAATGAACGAAAAACTCTTGTCCAGGATGAAGCCCTTATTAGGTAAGAACTCTATTACAAATGCAGGTAATGCTTGTTTAACTCATGATGGCGCGGCTTTTGTATACGTATCTAATGAAAAAGGGCCCTTTAGAATTCATAGTATTATGCCTTGGGCGGGAAATCCTCAGTTTAGCCCAGAAGGAGCTTTAGAAAGCACAGAAGCGATTTTAAAACGCACTGGTCTAACGATGGATGATATTGATGTAGTAGAGTGGAACGAAGCCTTTGCTATCATTGATGTGCTCTTCAATAAGGCCTATCCCAAGCATTTAGAAAAATATAATAAATTGGGTGGTGCCTTAGCGTATGGACATCCTTATGGCTGTTCTGGTGCTATATTAGCTCTTCATTGTATGGCTGCTTTAGAATCTTGTAATGGTCGCTATGGTTTGTGTGCTATTGCCGGTGCAGGCGGTACAGGAACTGCTTTGATTATGGAACGTATGTAAAATGACAATTATTGAACGGTTACGACAATATAAAGAATTAGAGCCTCATAAGATTGCTCTCATTATAGATGATACAAAGTATACATATAGTGAACTATATGATGCTATTCTATCAATCGATATTGATGATACTAGTCATATAGTAAATCTCACTGAAGTTAAAGAATCAGCAAAAAATAAAGTTCTTTTAATTCAGAGTCAATCCTTTTTAGAACAACTTGTACAATGGTTAGGTGCATTGTATAGATGTTACATTCCTATGGTATGCCATAATGAAATGGATACTGAGTATATAGACGAATTAGCTCATATTATAGCTGATGAAGGCGTGTTGCCATTAACTGATTTTGGTGTACTTACATCAGGTACTACGGGGCGTCCTAAACCGTTGTGGAGAAAAGAGGAATCGTGGCGAGAGTTTTTTGATATTCAAAATAATATCTTTCATATAAATGAAGATACAAAAATCTTTTTGCAAGGCAGCTTTAGTTTTACTGGTGTTAGTAATATGGTTGTTGCTGTCTTATGGGCAGGGGGGACTATTGTTACTACCAGTTCCTTGCGTCCTACTCGATGGATTGAGCTGCTTGAAAGATATGAAGTAGATCATATCTATGCTCTTCCTACAAAACTTAGATTGCTCATAAGGCATTGTAAATGTAAATTATCTACGATTAACTATATTATTGCTGGCTCACAAGTGCTTGATCGTCATTTGATGGAGCAGTTGCAACAGCTATGTCCTAATATGGAGTTTATTCTGTATTATGGTGCTTCTGAGCTTAACTATATAACCTATTGCACAGGTAAAGAGTGGCTAGACCGAGAAGGCACTGTGGGCAGGCCATTCCCAACGGTCCGAATTAAAGCAGATGATGGGGTTATATATGTAACTACAAAATATCATATTGAAGGTATTTCCGATACATATACCGTTAATGATTGTGGTTATATAGATACAGAGGGGTATCTTATGTTTACTGGGCGACAAGGCGATGTGGTAAACAAGGGGGGCTATAAAATATCTATTCCCTCCATGGAAACTTATTTGCAATCTATAGATGGTGTCTCAGAAGTAGCTATTATCGATATCATAGATGATGTAAAAGGGGAAGATTTTGTAGCGTATATGGTGTTGGAGGATAATGTTCTAGTAGCCGATGTTATGGAAACAATTCGGCATCATAGACCTTCCATAGAATGGCCAAAATCTATCTACTCTATTCCTATGTTACCTCTTACAGAATGCTCAAAAGTTGATAAAAGAAAGCTAAAAGAGTGGTATAATAAAGGGTAATCGTTTTTACTGTTATAAGGAGGCATCATGCAGATTAATAAGGCGGCGCTAGAGATTTTCGATTTTACGTCTTCTTTAGCTGTATACTCTGAACATGAATTAAAGGTTGGCGATCAAGCTATTCATGATTATATTGCGAATCATGTAGTTAAGGCGTTCAAAGACCCCGGTGCTAGAACAGGTACCTTGCATGATGCAAGTCCATTTGGTAAACAATTAGTCGATTATAAAAATGGAGACCTTAAGTTTATAGAGTTATCTAAGAATTTAGGTGAAAGCTTGTTTACCTATATGAAACAAGCGACGGATTCCGTTGTTATCGATACGATTATTTGTGAAGCTGTTACGGATGCATCTTATATCTGCATTCTTCTGTGCCAAGCTCATGATGCTTTTACTCATCAACTATTTAGTGAAGATGATGGCAGTTTAGCTACAGAACTTGTTTCTCATAAGGCTGTGTTGCCTATGCCTTCACAAAAGTTACGCGCCTTTGCATCCATTAATTTGCATGATTTTAGCGTTCGAATTTTTGAACCGAAAGGTGAATTTGATGGTGAAGTATCCTATATCTTAGCAGATAAGGTTTTGCAATTAGGCACTAACCAATCATCTAGAGATACGGTGAAAAAGGTGAAAGCTATCGTAGATAAGGTGGCTCAAGCCCATGAGTCAGATGGTGTCGTTGAATTGACGATTGCAAAGTCTATGATTGCGAAAAATGCAGAAGTATCTGATACAGTAGATCCTGTTCGCATTGTGGAAGAGGTATTTAAAGCCAATCCTGTTCAACAAGAGGCGGCTAAGAAAGAATTAGCTGATGCGGATATGATGAGGCCTCTACCTGTTAATCGAGAGTTTGCTACGAAGGTTGGTGAACATCATAAGATTAAAACCGATACGGGCATTGAAATTTCTTTTCCTGTAGAGTATATGAAAAATCGCGAGTTCATTGAAATCAAAACTAATGATGATGGAACCTTGCGTATTGAACTAAAAAATATTAATAAAATCGTAAATAAATAGTAATGAAAAATATATTTATCGATAGAAATATATTATGGTATGATTAAATTTATTTGTTATGCTAGTATATGGAGGTTATAGTGGGTAAAGAGAAACATAAAAAAACAAATGCATTACGTATTTTAGATACTCATAAGATACCTTATAGTATTAGCGAATATGAGTGGTCTGAAGAGCGTGCTGCAGGCCTTCATGTAGTAGAAGCTTTAGGACTCGATGAAAAACAAGTCTTTAAAACACTAGTTGGTAAGGGCGATAAAACAGGGTTTGTAGTATTCTGTATTCCAGTGGCTGAAGAGCTAGATATGAAACAAGCGGCTCGTGTCAGTCATAATAAGTCTGTAGAACTGGTTCATGTTAAGGACTTACTAGGTATTACCGGATACTTACGGGGCGGATGTTCTCCAGTGGGGATGAAAAAATCGTTTCCTACCTATTTTGATGCCACAATGGAACCTCAAGAGTTTGTATATGTAAGCGCTGGTCTACGAGGCATGCAGATGAAGGTAAATCCAAAGGATTTGGCCTCTGTTGTAAATGCTGAATTTGTAGTACTTACAATGGATCATTAAGAGGTACGTATGGCAAAGAAGTTTTATGCAGTTCGTCAAGGCCGTGTACCAGGAGTTTATACTACCTGGGCTGACTGTGAGAAACAGGTAAAGGGTTTTGGCGGTGCTATCTACAAATCTTTCTCTACAGAAGCAGAAGCACGTGCCTTTGTAGATGATTCAGGATTATCCTTGAGTGATTTTATGAGTGCTAAACGGAGCGAACCTAAATCGCCACAAGCAGTTAAGTCTAAATCTATGAATTCTAGACCTATAGGATTTAGTTCTAAAGTTCAAAATAAGGTATCTCCAAATGTGGTGAAACCAGATTTTACTAAGGCCGACCATATTATTGCTTATATTGATGGTAGTTATAATAAAGGTACCAATACAGTTGGTGCTGGTGGCGTTATCTTCTTGAATGGGTCTAAGGAGACTTTTTCATTTCCTTCTAATGATGAACGATATACATCATTTTGGAATGTAGCTGGTGAGCTACTAGCTGCTATGTATGTTATGAAATATGCCGTTGATCATGGTATTCCAGAATGTTCCCTATATTATGATTATATGGGGATTGAAATGTGGGCTACTAAACGATGGAAACGCAATAATGCACTGACTCAATATTATGCTGCGTTTTATGACTCTATAAAAGACCGTGTGCGCGTACACTTTCACAAGGTAGCTGCTCATACGGGTGATACATATAATGAAATGGCTGATGTACTAGCCAAACAAGGCGCGGGAATTTAACTTTCTCAGAAAGGAGGGTGTTATGAATATATGTGTTACAGGTGGAGCCGGTTTTATTGGTTCCCATCTCGTTGATCGATTAATTGAATTGGGGCACAATGTGCTCGTTATAGATAATTTATCTACAGGTATGCGTTCTTTTGTACATGATTCTGCTCAATTTATTGAGATGGATGTACGAGATCCAAAATTATTATCTGTTTTTGAAGAGTTTAAGCCCTCTATTGTATTTCATGAGGCTGCTCAAACTATGGTTCAATCCTCTATGGAGAATCCAAGTTATGACTGTGATGTTAATTTGTTAGGGCTTATTAATGTACTTGATGCCTGTCGTAAGGTGAAAGTTGAACAATTCTTAATGCCTTCTTCGGCTGCTGTGTATGGGGACTTAGCAGTATTACCATTGACAGAAGAACTAAGTGGTATGCCATCATCCTTCTATGGTTTGACTAAGCTTACTGCAGAAGGGTATTTACGTATCTATCGTGAAGCTTTCGGGTTAAATACAGTATGCTTTAGATATGCCAATGTATATGGTCCACGTCAAGGTGATGGTGGTGAAGGTGGCGTTATTAGTATTTTCAATCGTTTAATCGTTGAAGGTAAGCCTTTAACCGTATATGGTGATGGGGAACAAACAAGAGACTTCATTTATGTAGAAGATGTGGTAGAAGCTAATATTAAGGCTATGGGCAATACTAGCTGTACAGGTATTTATAACGTGTCTACCAATACGGGAACATCTGTTAATGAGTTGATTACACGATTCAGATCTATTAGTGGTGCTGATTTTATGGTTCATTATGAAGACGAACGCATAGGGGATATCAAACATTCACGTTTAAGTAATGCAAAGGCAGAACGTGATTTTGGATTTGTAGCTTCAACAACATTAGATGAGGGCTTACAAAAAACATTAGAATATTTTAAAGCTCATCATAAGTAAGGGATATAAGGTTTGGGGACATGAGTGATACACAATTTTGGGTTACTGTAGGGGTATGGAATCTAATTGTATTTAGCATGTATGGATATGATAAGCTATGTGCTATTAAGGGGTATAATCGGATTTCAGAGTTCACATTATTATTTTTAGCATTTGCCTTTGGCGGCCTTGGTGCGCTATTGGGCATGGTTATTTGGCGTCATAAGACTTTAAAGCTTAAGTTTAAACTAGCTATCCCTATTGCATTGTTATGGTCTGTTTATGCAGTGGGGTTTGGTTATGGTTTGTGGGTGAATTGATTGCATAAACTAATATTTTATTCATTGTTTTATGGTATAATGAGTAGAATATTGTACATAAAATGTCAGTGAAGGAGATATTTGATGTTGCGATTACAATCGGGGTTCGAGTTAGATTACGCTAACATATATAATGAAAGTTGCATACAAGAACGAGACGTAAAAAACTTTGAACGTGCTATACAAAATGTTTGGCGCCATACCAATATTTTACGCTCTACAGGCTTTGAAGAAGGCCATGTTTCCAAGGACGGCTTGCCTGAACCGGTATTGTTTTACCAACTTCCTTATATTTCTGAAGATGGTATTAATACACCTGCAATGCTAAAACGTCTTTATGAATTGAGGGACTATGCTCGCCATAATATTGATACAGTTGTATCTGTAGGTATTGGTGGTTCTTATTTGGGTAGTAAGGTTATTTTTGATGTTCAATGTGGTGCATTTTGGAATAATCTTAGTACGGAAGAACGCAACGGATATCCACGGATGTATTTTGCTGGATTTAACGTAGATGGTGATTATTTATCAGGCCTTATTCGTACCTTAGAGTATCAAGCTCAGAAAAAAGGACCCGACTATAAGGTGATGCTCGTTATCACCTCTAAGTCTGGCTCTACTATCGAACCAATGGCTAATTTCATGATTTTGGAAAAAGCATTGCAAGATCGGAATATAAATTATGAAGTAGTAGCTGTTACCGATACGTCTGATGATGAACATCCTACAGTTCTACGTTCTATGGCACTAGAAAATCATTGGAAAACCTATAGTATTCCCTATGGTGTTGGCGGTCGTTTCTCTGTGTTTACAGAGGTTGGCTTTGTAACGGCGGCTCTTGTGGGCTTTGATATTGAGGGGTTCTTAGCTGGTGCAGCTTCAATGGATGCTGCTTGCCAAGAAGAGGATATTTTCAAAAATCCTGCTTTATTAAGTGCATTGCTAAAATATATTGCGTCCGAACGTTATGGTCGTATTATTGAGGTGTTTATGCCTTATGGGGAAGCCCTTCATTCCTTATCTGATTGGTATGTACAGCTATTGTCCGAATCGTTAGGTAAGATGAGTAATACATGCTTACCTTATGGTCGTACACCAGTTGCGGCAGTAGGAACTATGGATATGCATGCTCAAGTACAAGAGCATCAAGAAGGTCGCCTTAATAAGGTCGTTCAATTTATTAAGGTTAAAGAGTGGCAACATAATCTTGTAGTGCCTAATACACATAGTCAATATGAACGATTGCAAGCACTTGGTAATGTAGGCATTTGTGATATTCTCAATATTGCATTAGATGCTAATAGAGAGGCTTTATCTAGTGACAATCGCTTTAATATGACGATAACTGTACCAACATTAAATGCATTCCATTTAGGGGAAATCATGTTTATGCATTGTTGGGCTGTTTACTTTGAATCTATTTTTGCTGGTGTAGACGCTTTCGATCAACCAGGTGTTGAAGTTTATAAACGTCTCATCGGTCCAAAATTGGCTCATGTAAAGGATGGAGAGAATTCATAAGGGGGAACTATGAATATTTTAGTAACAGGTGGGGCTGGTTATATTGGGAGTCACACAGTACGTGCCTTACAACAATCGGGTTATACACCTATTATTGTAGATAATCTATCGCGCGGTCATGTAGAATCAATTCCTGAAGGGGTACAGTTCTACAATATGGATATAGCAGATCCAAAATTAGTAGATATTATGAAAGGTCATAATATCATTGGTGTTATGCATTTTGCGGCTCATTCACAGGTCGGTGAATCTATGGTAAATCCAGCTATTTATTATGAAAATAATGTAGTTGGCTCATATCATCTTATTGAGTCTGCTCGTAATGCTGGTGTAAAACATTTTGTATTTTCCAGTACAGCTGCTGTTTATGGGGAACCAGAGATAGTGCCAATTCGTGAAGATGCGCCATTGCATCCAACTAATGTATATGGTCGTACTAAACTGATGATTGAAGAAATGCTATCTGATTATAGTGCTATTTATGGTTCTACGTATGTTGCATTGCGTTATTTTAATGCGGCTGGCGCAGATCCGTCTGGTACGATTGGGGAAGATCATCATCCGGAAACACATTTGATTCCGCTTGTGCTAGATGCAGCTCGTGGTAAAAGAGAGCACATAACTGTTTTTGGTACTGATTATAATACAGCTGATGGTACATGTGTACGCGATTATATTCATGTTAATGATTTGGCTACAGCTCATGTGTTAGCAATGGATTATTTGCGTAACGGTGGTGAATCTCAAGTGTTTAATCTTGGTAGTGGCAATGGCTTCTCCGTTAAGGAAATTATTGAAACTGCTAAAGAGGTAACTGGTATCGATATTCCTGTTCAATATGGTGATCGTCGTGCTGGCGATCCAGGTACATTGATTGCTTCCTCTGAAAAAATTAAAGAATTACTTGGTTGGGATCCTAAATTCAGTAATGTAGCCGATGTTATCAAAGATGCTTGGAAATGGCATACATCTCATCCTGATGGTTTTAAAAGCAAATAAAACAAGAACAAATCCTTTTGATTTGTCAATATAATGAATGACTCTATTAGTCACCTAGGTGACTGGTAGAGTCATTTTTTTGTAGGAATTTAAAAGGACCTCCTAGAATATGTCAGCAGGAGGTGGAATATGAACTTACAAGATTATATACAACGCATTAAATTATGGATTGATAAACAGTATTTTATTATTCGTCACTATAAAATTATTATTTCTGTTTTTCTTGTAATTATAGTTGGCATATTAATCGTTGGTGTTTTATATCCTCACGAAGAAGAACGTGTTCATATACAACCTGAGCATGTTAATGGTGGGGAAAATAATCAGACCCGATTAAGTTCAAAAGAATCATCAGAAGGAATATCACATAATAGACAGAAACATCATAACAGTGATGCTAAAGAAACGAGAAAAGATGACAATCTAAAAACTAAAAGTGAAGGCCGTTTGTTATATGATGTGAGCAGCGTGGAACGCGGGCATCCTTGGAGAGAGGTTTTTAAAGATTTACCAGATAATGATGTACATGGTAGACATGAAGATACTAAGGATGTAGATGAAGTGGCTGATAGCATTAATGATATGCAAGGGTTTAATAATAGTAAGTACTCAGGCAGGGATACATATAAAGGACGGACTAATAGGTATAAAACCAGGAGAACACAGAATAAGAATAAACACACAGGGGATAAAACCATTAGTGATAGCAGTGATGATTTTACTAATAATCAAATTAATTCAAAGTCTCATAGTAGGTTAAATTCTTCGAGTATGGAACAGCCTGTTGAACTTGTTGGTATTGTTGAGGGCAATGAGATTATTGCTATTTTACGAAAAGGTACAGAGGAGCAAATGGTTACTGTTGGGATGGTTTGGCATGGCGTTACTGTCTCTAATATAAGTGCAAGTGGTGTAGAAATCGTTGAAGGAGGTTCATCACGGTGGTTAAAAATCAATTAGGTAAGGATTGCTTACGTAGTAGAGTGACCATAGTAAGAAAAAAACTATTCAAAGCTAGCATACTACTAAAAATAATTATAATAGTGGTTATGTTTCTATATGCATCATTAGGGGAATCTTCTATAGTATTAGCGAGTAATACAGGGCCAGCAGTAACTACTAATCTAGAAAGCGATAGGGACTCACTAGATAGAGAAATTAGTAATGGTAAATCAAATAATAATAATGACATAGAAAAGGATAACGTAATTAATGAAAAGGGCGAGCTGAGAAAATCAAAAGGATCAATTACGATATCCGTTCGTAATGCTTCTCTAAAAGAAACAGTATTAGGGATTTGTCGGAGTTATCGTATATCTGTTATGGGTGTAGAATCTTTAACAGGTAACATTACGGCTACTGTGCAAGGTGAAACACCAGAGGATCTTATAAAAGAATTAGGAAGGCTATATCATTTTTCCGTTTCAAAACAATATAATACGATTCTTATTGAGCCAGATGACAAAGCACTTGAAAATAGAGAATTATATGTTATAACACCGGAGCATTTGCCAGCAGAGTCTTTAAAAAATATAATGGGCACTGTTGTGAAACATGATAAAATGGCGGTACTTTCAGAACAAAATGAAGTGATTATGCATTTGACTAGTGGAGAGAAACGGCGTGTAGAAACACTGGTTAAAGCTATAGATAAGGA
Source organism: uncultured Veillonella sp. (assembly GCA_902477915.1). Classification (GTDB taxonomy): domain Bacteria; phylum Bacillota; class Negativicutes; order Veillonellales; family Veillonellaceae; genus Veillonella. The sequence goes on along the minus strand of CABSJA010000003.1, from coordinate 51,673 downwards.
GCCTAAGCAAGTACAATTAGAAGCGACAGTCATTGCTATGGAACAATCTTATGCAAAGGAGCAAGGCATTCGGTGGTCGTGGCTTAGCTTGACAGGACATGGTGAAGATAAAACTAATTCTTACGGGGCCGTTACCTTTGGTAAAACACCCGGTGGTGAAGCCTATAAATTTTTTGTGAAACCCGAGTTGAGTCTTATGGAAAGTTCCGGTAAAGCCGCGCTAATTGCTAAGCCATCTATTATGGCCTTAAATGGTGAAACAGCACATATCTTGATCGGTGAACGTATCCCTGTTATAGAAGAGTCCGAAGTGAATGGCGAACGTAAGCGTTCTACACGTTATGAAGAGGTGGGGATTAAGTTAAACTACACGCCTATTATTACTGGGGATGGCGGTGTAGATGCAAAAATTCACGCTGAAGTAAGTACACCTATCATGGTATCCGAAATGAAAGCTTATAAAATTAGTACGCGGCAAGCACATACACGGGTGCGGTTACAACCTGGAGAGGTACTCGTTATAGGTGGACTTATGGATAATCGCGATCAACATCAAATTCAAAAAGTACCTATTTTAGGAGATATTCCTTTACTAGGTAAATTATTCCGACATAGTAGAAAAACAAAAGATTCTATAGAGATGCTAATATTAGTTCGGGCAATTGTGGTATAATAAAGGGTAATGATTAGGAGGTTATGAATGGAACGCATTCGAATGATAGGCCTTGGAAAATCATTTGGGGTGCGCCAAGTATTTTCCAATGTGTCTTTTGAGATAAAAGAAGGTGAGCGACTAGCCTTGGTAGGACCTAATGGGGCTGGGAAATCCACCTTGTTAAAATGCATATTAGGCTATGAAGAATTAGATGAAGGCAATGTAGTTAAGTCTCCTGTAGCCAGTATTGGTTACTTACAACAAGATGTAAATCTAGGAGATGATAGTTTAGCTACAGAAATTGAAAAAGCTTGGGCCGATGTCCATGTATTAGAGGAGCAACTAAAAGAACTTACCACGCGTTTGGAGTCTGAAGAAGCTAGTGAATCGGATCTGCAGCGATTGGATTATTTGCAAAATCGTTTAGAATGGCTAGGTGGCTATGATTATGAGCAAAAGACTAAACGTATCATTTATGGACTTGGTTTTACCGATGAGGATTTAGATAAGCCCGCTAGTGCTTTTTCTGGTGGTCAAAAGACTCGCATTAATTTAGCTAAAGCCTTGGTACGCCGTCCAGACTTTTTGTTCTTAGACGAGCCAACTAACCATTTAGATATGGACATGTTAGAGTGGCTAGAGGGTTATTTATCTGCCTATCCTGGCGGTATTCTCATCGTCAGCCATGACCGCTATTTTTTAGATCGTATTGTCACTGGTGTTGTAGAACTAGATAACCATAAGACGACAATCTATCGTGGTAATTACAGCCGCTATATTCAACAACGGGATGAACGTTTGAAAGCAGATATGGTGGCCTATGAGAAACAACAGGAGTACATCAAGAAGACAGAGGCCTATATAGATAAATATCGTGCAGGTATAAAATCTAAAATGGCTCGTGGCCGGCAGTCTCAACTTAACCGTTTAGAACGACTTGATGCACCGGTAACCTCACATCATTTACAATTTTCTTTCCCTCCTGCAGCGATGAGTGCGGATAAGGTTCTTGTCCTAGATCATTTATCAGTAGGGTATGGTGAAAGTCCTATCATTGATGATATATCACTCGTAGTTCGACGAGGTGAATCAGTAGCTCTTATTGGTCCTAATGGGGCAGGTAAATCGACACTCGTAAAAACTATTGTAGGTGAATTATTTCCTGAGAATGGTCACGTAGATATCGGTAATCGCGTACAAGTGGGATATTTCTCGCAAGAGCATGAAGAACTACATGATTCTTGGCAGGTAGTAGAAGAGGTTATGAATCACTTTAACTACACTGAAGAGAAGGCCCGTAATGTATTAGGTTCATTCCTATTTAAAGGGGATGATGTATTTAAGCTTGTAGGTGACTTATCTGGTGGTGAGAGAGCTCGTTTAGCATTATTAAAATTATTCCTTCAAGGTGATAATTTTCTTATCTTAGACGAACCGACGAACCATTTAGATATTCCAACGCGCGAAATTGTGGAACAAGCCTTGCAACAATTTGAAGGTACATGTTTTATTATTTCCCATGACAGATATTTCTTAGATCAAGTTTCTACAAAAACCATTGTTTTAGATGATGGAAAAATTACTGAATATCTTGGTAATTACTCGTACTATAAAGAAAAGCTGAAAGAACAAGAAGATTTATTAGCATTAGCTAATGAACAGAACTCAGAGAGTGATAAAGTTGAAAATAAAGTTGTTTCACTTGATGAACCAGTACTTTCAACATCAGAACCGACAGAGGAACCTCAGAAGAAACCGAATGCATATATGGTGGAAAAACAATTAGCTGAGGTAGAATCTGAAATTGCTCGTTTAGAAGCAACCATGAAGATGTATGAAGTGCAATTGGCTAATCCTGTAGTACAGCAAGATTTAGATGAAATGTCCAAAATTTCCATACAAATTGAATCTACACAAAGTGAGTTAGATGCATTGTATGAGAAATGGGAACGATTATCTGAATAACTTATAATAGTATATATTATTATAGAGTTATTTTAATTGACAAAAAATTGAAAACTCTAATAATATAGATATAGATTTAAAGTTTTATGTTTCAAAGGAAGGGTGTAGCATGAATAAATCCATGTTAAAAAAAGCAGCCATTTTTGGTCTTGCTGGTGTAATGGCAGTTGCTGCTGGTTGTGGCAGTAATAAAGATGCAGGTAATGCAAATAGCAATGAGGCTAAAATTGCATTGTTAACAACAACAACTGGTGGTGCAGCAGCATATGGTGAGTCCATTAAAGCTGGTGCAGAATTGGCAGTAAGCGAAATTAACGCTGATGCAAATGCTGTAAAAATCAACTTATTAGTAGAAGATACTAAAGGTGATAAAAACGAAGCAATTAATGCAATGAATAAAGTAATTTCTAAGGATAAAGTTGTAGCTGTTATCGGCCCAATGTTATCTGGCGAAATGATGGCAGCTGGTCCTGTAGCAAACAAAAGCAAAATCGTAGCTCTTGGTACATCTACAACAGCTGAAGGTATTACAGATATCGGCGATTACATTTTCCGTAATGCTGTACCTGAATCCTTGGCAGTAGATACTGCAATTAAAGAAGCACATAAAACTTTAGGCTTCAAAACTGCAGCTATTATGTACTCCAACAACAATGACCAAATGGTATCTGTAAATAATACAGCTCGTAAAGCATTGGAATCTGAAGGCGTACAAATTGTTGATACTGAAACATTTGCAGATAAAGATACTGATTTCTCTGCACAATTAACTAAGATTCAACAAGCAAAACCTGATGTTATCGTAGTTGCTTCTCTTTACCAAGAAGGCGCATTAATCATGAAAAAAATGCGTGAAATGGGTATGAATCAACCTGTAATTGGTTCCAATGGCTTTAATAGCCCTGAATTCATTAAAATTGCAGGTGCTGCAGCTGATGGTGTTATCGTAGGTACACCTTGGTTCCCTAACAAAGACGATCAAAAGGTAAAAGACTTCCGTAAAGCTTACAAAGATAAATACGGTAAAGAACCAGACCAATTCGCAGCTCAAGCTTATGATGCAGTATACCTCTATGAAGCAGCTTTGAAAAAAGCAGGTTCTACTACAGATCGTGAAAAATTCCGCGAAGCTTTGAAAAATATTGCTGACTTCGTTGGTGTAACTGGTCAATTCAAGTTCAACGAAAAACGCGATCCTTCCATGGAAGTTCAAGTATTACAAATTAAAAACGGTCAATTTGACGCATTAACAAAATAAGTTGAGGTAGTATAGTGTTTTTACAACAATTAGTTAACGGGTTAACCCTCGGTAGCTTATATGCTGTACTCGCTATTGGCTTAACACTTGTGTTCGGTGTTTTGAATATTATCAACATGGCTCACGGAGGCATCTTTATGATAGGTGCCTTCGTTGGTCTTTTTATGGTAACAATTTTTAACGTTAACATTTTTGTAGCCCTTATCGTAGCTATGGCTGTAGGTGCTATCCTCGGTTATCTTTTAGAATTTGTGGCGCTTCGTCCACTACGTAAGAAAAAGGTGTCTCACTTGGCACCACTTATCAGTACCATTGGTGTTTCTATTTTCCTTGAAAGTTTGGCATTATTGCTTTGGGGCCCTCAAACAAGATCTTTCCCACCAGATTATATTGGTGGCCTAATCGACTTTGGAGCTTTCAAAATTTCCATGGTACAAATTATTGGCTTAGGCGTTTCTGTTGTGTTAATGTTAATTCTTAATGTAGTTATTAAGAAAACTAAAATTGGTAAGGCTATCCGCGCTGTATCCATGAGCACTGAAACGGCAGCTTTGTTGGGTATTAATCCAACCATGATTATATCTGTTACTGTTATGATTGCATCTGCCTTAGGTGCTGCTGCAGGCGTATTAGTAGGTTTGTCCTTTAATGCTATTGAGCCTACAATGGGCGTTATCATCGGCTTTAAAGGCCTTGCAGTGCTTATCTTAGGTGGCCTTGGTAATATTACAGGCGCTATGGTTGGCGGCTTCATTTTAGGCGTAGCAGAAATCTTCTCTGTTGCCTATGGCGCATCTACATTCCGTGATGCTGTGGCCTTTGGCCTCATCATCCTATTATTATTCTGGCGCCCACAAGGCTTGTTTGGTTCTAAAGATAAAGGGGGGAGACCATAATGGATTTATTGAACCCGTATTATCTACAGATCGTGATGTTCTTCATCATCAATGCCATCATGGGTATCTCTATTTACTTTACACTTGCAAGTGGTCAGCTTTCTTTAGGGGCTGCTGGCTTTATGAGCGTTGGTGCATACGTAGGCGCTATCCTTTCTTTGAAAGCTGATTTGCCTATCGTTGTAGGCATTATCATTGGTGGCCTAGTTGCCAGTCTTGTAGCCGTTATTATCGGTTTACCAACAACACGTCTTCGCGGTTTATATCTTGCCATTGCTACTCTTGGTTTTGGCGAGGTGGTGCGTGTTATTTTCTTGAACTTGGATATTACTAATGGTGCATTAGGCCTTTCTGGTATTCCATCCATTCCTCAAGAATTAACAAACTTAGCCTATGAACTTGATATCGATGGTTTGATGGGTATTGATGCTGTTGCATGGGGCAACTTAATGGCTATCATTATCCTATTGGCAATCTTAGTATTGATTATTGCCTTCTGTGTACGCATTAATAATAGCCGCGTTGGTCGTGCCTTTGCAGCGATTAAGGCTGATGATCATGCAGCAGAATTAATGGGTATTAACGTTGTATACTACAAGATGATGGCCTTTATCATTGGTGCTTTCATCGCTGGTATTGGCGGTGGTTTGTATGCTCATATTACAAACTTTATCAATCCTACAGACTTTAGCTACCATAAGGTAGTACAAATCTTATTATTCCCTGTATTTGGTGGTTCTAATGTTGTATGGGGTTCCGTATTAGGCTCCTTTATTCTTACATTATTGCCAGAAGTATTGCGCTTCTTATCCGATTATCGGGACATCATCTACGGTGCATTGCTTGTTATCTTGATGGCAGTTCGCCCAGATGGTATTTTAACAGAATCTATGGTAGATAAAATTAGCCGTAAATTAGGCTTTAAAAAAGCTCCATATATTCCTGAATCACAAGTATTAACAGAACGTTTTGAAGCGTATAAACGTAAACAACAAGAAGAAAAACAAGGATAGGAGGGAACTGAATGCTATTAGAATTAAATGACGTAAGTAAAAGCTTTGGTGGCGTTGCAGCTCTCACCGGTATATCCTTTGGCGTAAAACAAGGCGAAGTATTTGGTGTTATTGGTCCAAACGGTGCTGGTAAGACTACACTCTTTAACTTGATTACAGGTGTATTCCCTGTAAGTTCTGGTGAAATCGTATTTGATGGTATGTCTGTTGTAGGCATTAAACCACATAGAACAGTTGAAATGGGTATAGCTCGTACATTCCAAAATATTCGTCTCTTTGGCAATATGACAGCTTTGGAAACCGTTTTAACAGGTATGCATTGCCGAACAGGTTCTGGTTTCATTGCTAGTTTCTTAAGAACTAAACGCCAACGCATTGAAGAAGAACGTTGTCGTGGCATTGCTTATGAGTTCTTAAAGCTAGTAGGTCTTGAAGAAGATGCTGAAGAGGTAGCTACATCTTTGCCATATGGTAAACAACGTCGCCTTGAAATTGCACGTGCTTTGGCAACGCATCCTCAATTAATTTTGCTCGATGAGCCAGCAGCAGGTATGAACGATAGTGAAACAGAAGCATTGCGCCAATTGATTGGTAAGATTCGCGATCTTGGTATTACTGTTGTCGTAATTGAACATGCTATGGAATTGATGATGAATATTTGTGATCGTTTGGTAGTATTCAACTTTGGTAAAAAGATTGCTGAAGGTACACCTCAAGAAATTCAAAATAATGAGGCTGTAATTGAAGCTTACTTAGGTAAAGAGGAGGCGTAATATGTTAAAGCTAGAAAACATCGTGGCTGGTTATGGACATATTACAGCCTTAAAAGATATTAGTTTAGAAGTGCCTCAAGGCTCTATTGTATCTTTGATTGGTGCCAATGGTGCCGGTAAATCTACAACTATGAAAACCATCATGGGGCTTGTAAAACCAACATCTGGTAAAGTATTATTTGAAGGCCAAGATATTACTGGCCATAAAACACATCAAATTGTACATGGTGGTATTTCCTTAGTTCCTGAAGGTCGTCAAATTCTTCAAGATATGAGCGTTTATGAAAACCTAGAAATGGGTGCTTATATCCGTAACGATAATGAGATTGAAGCAGATATTAAAAAAGTATTTAAACGCTTCCCAATCCTTGACGAACGTAGTTACCAATTAGGTGGTACTCTATCTGGTGGTCAACAGCAAATGTTAGCTATTGGTCGTGCACTTATGGCACGTCCAAAGCTCTTACTATTGGATGAACCATCAATGGGTCTTGCACCATTAGTAGTAAATGAAATCTTTGAAACTATCAAAGAAATTAGTGCTGAAGGAACTACTGTTCTTTTGGTAGAACAAAATGTACGACAAGCATTGAAAATTGCTGATTACGCGTATGTATTGGAAACAGGTAAAATGGTATTATCTGGTCCAGCTGATGAAGTACGTCATGATCCTCGCGTTATGGAAGCATATTTAGGCGGTCGTGTTGAATAATTAATACCTTAAGTCAGTAGTACTTATCTAAAATTTTAAATAAGGTGTATATACTAGAAAGCTAGTATATACACCTTATTTTTTTGTTTCATCAATAAATTTGATGAGATTTTGATGATTTTGTGAAGCGATGGTGAATTGAGTTTATATATATTTAATTTATTTATCGAAAATAAATGAAAAAATCGGGTGAAATGTGAGTGAAGTGAGTAAAAAAATACCCATGAATAGATGGTGAAAACCTTATATTTACGGGATTCCTTCTTAAAGTTTTGATGAAGTTAGCTCAGAATGGTCTGCGTTTATGGAAGAAAATTTAAAATAATGATAAAATGACTTAACCGATTTTTTAGGATTAATAATCTTAGAAAATAAGTGATGTATTGAGTGAGTTGAATGTAAATCAAAGAGGTAAAATATGAATAAAAAACAGTATATGATGATGGCCGCATTCTTATGTGTCACAACAACATCCATGGCTGCACCTGTTAATGTAACAGCTGAACAGTCTTACGATTCTAAAATATTACAATCAGAGGGGCATGCACCACTTGAAACGAGTGCATCTGTTGTGAGCTCTGATAAAGAGTATCGTCTACGACAAGGTGATGAACTAACTATTCAAGTTGTACAACAAGCAGATCTTGGTACACGTAATGGTAACGATATTATGTATACTGTGCGTCCTGACGGATATGTATCATTCCCTATGGTGGGACCAGTAAAAGCAGATGGTTTAACCGTCGATGAGTTTACCGCCCAATTGCAGCAAGGTTTATCTCGGTACATTATTAATCCGGATATTACTGTAAATGTTACAAAACTCGGAGGAGTTCGGGTGTACGTATTCGGTGAGATTAATAAGCCTGGTGCTTATACATTGACTAAGTCTAGTACTGTTATTGATGCGATTGGTGCTGCTGGTAGCTTTAACTGGGATACAGCTAAAAAGAAAATTTACTTAATTCATCAAGACAATCCTGAAAAACCAATTCCTATTAATTTAAATCGCATGTTACAAACTGGAGATATGTCCGAAAACTATATTATGCGAGAAGGGGATGTTCTTTACTTGACTAAAAATAGTCGTATTAACTTTGCTCGTGATATTGCTCCAATTTTGACTGGTGCATACATGGTATCACGTATCGGTAAGGATTAAGGATAGGGTTTATCTCACATATAAGGGGGCGTTCTTTTGCGTTCATATTTATTACCAGCCATACTATTTATTGCCGATATTGCGACGATTGTTATTGTTGCTTTCATTAGTTTATTTATTAGATTTGATGGCTATATAGAACCTCGATATATTGATCAAATGGTAGACGCATTGCCAATATTGCTGATTTCGTATATGTTGATGTTCTTGCTTATGCATTTGTACACGCGTATTTGGCGTTATGCAGGGATGCGAGAGGTATTGGCAGTATTTGTCGCTACGACAGTAGGTACAGCAATCTTTTACTCCTCTATGTTTGTATTTGGTAAATCATTACCAAGATCAATCTATTTTATTACTTGGTTCCTTACAACTGGTGCAGTAGGTATGGGACGCATGTTGCTACATTATGTGGCGCTTCATTATAGCAGTGGGGATGATGGTGAAAGTGGCCAAGTAAATACACTCATTATAGGTGCTGGTGATGCTGGTGCAACTATTGCTCGTGAAATAGAGCGATATCATAAGCGCTCTCGTCGAATCATTGGCTTTGTAGATGATGATATGTTCAAACATAACCGCCTTATGAATGGCTTTAGAATTTTAGGGAATCGTGAAGATATTCCAATGCTTGTAGCAAGATATAAGGTTGAAGAAATTATCATTGCTATGCCATCGGTAAAGCGTGATGTTATTCGAGAAATCATGGAAATCTGCTCACCTCTAAAATGTAAAATCAACACATTACCTGGGATGTACCAATTATTAGATGATGAGGTTTTAGTATCTCATTTGCATCCTATTTCCATTGAAGATTTATTGGAACGTGATGAGATTCATCTAGACACATCAAAAGTAGAACCATATTTGAAAGATAAAGTCATTCTTGTTACGGGCGCAGGTGGTTCTATTGGCTCTGAAATTTGTCGTCAAGTATTACGGGTAAGACCTAAAAAACTATTGTTACTAGGTCATGGTGAAAATAGTATTTATCTTATTCACCAAGAGTTGCGTTCCATTGTGCCTGAAGGTACATTGGTTCCCATTATTGCTGATATTCGAGATAAAAATCAGTTAGATCAAATCTTTACCGATTATGAACCAGATGTAGTATTCCATGCAGCAGCTCATAAACATGTACCACTTATGGAAATCCAACCGATTGCAGCGGTGTTAAATAATATTTATGGCACTCGTAATGTAGCAGATGTAGCAGGGGCACATCGTGTTGAACGGTTTGTTATGATTTCCACAGACAAAGCGGTAAACCCAACAAGTGTCATGGGTGCTACGAAGCGAGTGGCAGAAAAGGTTGTACTTGGTATGAATCATAAGTATGATACAAAGTTTATTACCGTTCGCTTTGGTAATGTTCTTGGTAGCCGCGGTTCTGTTATTCCATTATTCCGTAAACAAATTGAAGCTGGCGGCCCTGTAACTGTTACAGATCCCGAAATGACTCGTTACTTTATGACTATTCCAGAAGCAAGCCAACTTGTTTTACAAGCTGGTGCTATGGGGAATGGTGGTGAAGTGTTCTTATTAGATATGGGTGAACCAGTGAAAATTGTTGATTTAGCAAAGAATATGATTCGTCTTTCTGGATATGAGCCTGATAAAGATATTCGCATTGAATTTACTGGCTTACGTCCAGGTGAAAAGCTATATGAAGAATTATTAACTGCTGAAGAAGGCACTAACACAACTACACATAAGAAGATTTTTGAAGCTGCATTAGAAGAGGTAGACCAAGAATGGTTAAGTGGTGAAATCGATCGCTTTGAAACATGCAAATCTGATTTGGATGTAATCAATGTATTACAAGATATTGTTCCTACATATCATCCAAATCATAATGTATAACAATTTAGTTACAATCATTTATTTAAAACTGTAATCTACGTGAGAGGGAGATATACAGTACATATTCCTAAAAGGGAGAGACCCTGTTGTTTGTATACTTTCACAGAAAGGGGTATATGGGTGGAACAAATTATTGATTTAAAAGAGGTCGGTAGAGTCCTCGTTAAACGGCGCCGTAAAATTATCAATGTAACGGTTGCTTGTATTGTATTAGGTGGTGCATATAGCCTGTTAGCACCATCTACCTATCAATCTACATCTATGTTGCGCATTAAACAATCTCAAGGTTTAAGTAATTCTGTATTATCAAGTGCTAATGGTTATTCTGATTCTATGGCACGCCAATTGATGAATACAGATGCAGAAATCTTAAAGAGTCGTAATGTTGTAGAACCTGTTATTTCAGCGATTGAGGATCCAGAGGGAACAGGTAAAGCACCTACATACGAAGAGTTTGTTAAAACGCGTATCGAAACAAAACCATATAAAGAAACTGAATTATTACAAGTGAGTGTCACAGGTAAAAGTCCAGAGCAAGCACAAGAGGCAAATCAATTATTAATTGATACATTCTTGAATCGCTTAGCAGACATTTCACATGTTGAGCAACGGACGACACGGGAGTTCTTGCAAAAACGCGTAGTAACTGCAAAAGAAGAATTGGAGCAAGCAGAAAAGAAATTGCAACAATTCCAAGTGGATAACAAGGTTTACTCCACCGCAGATCAAATGAAGGGCTTAACGGATAAGATTACCCTTATCGATCGTGAGAAAGCTCAAAATCAACTTGATTTAGAAACAGCGCAAGCAGCATTGGGCAGTATTAATGAGCAATTGGGTTCTGCGGGTAAAAGTATTGCTGATAGTGCTACTGTTCAGGCTTATAAAGGTCAACTAGCCGATTTAGAATCTCGTAGGGCTTCCTATGTTGGCAAATATACTGATGAGCATCCAGCGATGAAAGAACTTAACCAACAAATTGAAGAAGCAAAAAGTGGTTTAAATGCTGAGATTAATGCTATTGCAAGTCAACAAGCACCATCTAGCAATTCTGCTCAACAAGGTTTGTTGGCCGATAAATTCAGAAATGAAGCGGCTTTAGCCGTAGCACAAGGCAAAGAGTCTACATTAGCTGAACTTGATAAAGAAAACGAAGAGGCTATGAAAAACTTACCAGAAAAAGAACGTGGTTATATTCAAGCCAAACGTGATGTAGATGTAGCACAAGATATTTACGAAATGCTATCAAAACGCTTAGAAGAAGCTAAGGTAGCAGAAGTAATGGTGCCAAATGAAGTGCAAATCGTAGATGCCCCTACATTGCCAGAAAAAGCTATTGCTCCTCGTAAAGTACTTGTTTTATTAGGCTCTGCAATTTTAGGACTTATTCTTGGTTGCCTTTACACATTGGGTCAGTTCTTCTGTAATCGCAAGGTTCAATCCGTACAAGAAATCAATGAGATTCTTGGTATTGAAAACTTAGGTGTCATTCCAAATCATGAAGAAAAGGAATATGAAGAACCTAGTAATCGTATCGTAGCATTATGGCGCAAAGTGAGAGGTTAATATGATAAGACTAATTTCTAATGAACGTGGTGATACACCGCTTGTAGAGGCATATCGTACATTGCGCAGCAATTTACAATACGTATGCAATCAACATAATTGTAAGATAATTTGTATTACAGCGGCTACAAGTGGAGAAGGCACCTCTGAGGTAGCGGCGAATACGGCAATAGCTCTATCAAAGAATAATAATAAAGTTCTTTTGGTAGATGGTAATTTACGTAATCCAGTACAGCATGTAGCATTCAATGTACAAAATAAAGGTCTCACCAATGCAGTTATTATGGATGAAGATTTAACGATTCATCGTAATATAGTTCCTCATTTAGATGTGCTTACTGCCGGCGAGATAGTTGAGCACCCTTCTGAAGTAGTAGATTCTAGTAAGTTGTCTACAATTTGGGAGTATATTCGCGATGAATACGATGTGGTTATCATTGATACACCACCTGTATTAGATGTTACGGATGCTATTGTATTAGCTGAAAAATCTGATGGCGTTATGCTTGTTGTTAAAAATGAAGTAGCAAGTCCTAACGATTTAATAGAAGCTAAGAAACGACTAACTCAAGTTGGTATTCCTCTACTAGGGTCCATCGTAATTGATGCGTAGTAGTAATTAATATAAATTTGATTTGATAAATCAAGCGTATCCATAAGGTACAGAAAGTCATGAGGTGATGTATATGAAAATTAATTTTTCCCCTCCAGATATTACAGAGTTAGAAATCAATGAAGTTGTAGAAGCCTTAAAAAGTGGTTGGATTACAACTGGTCCGCGCACAAAAGAATTAGAGAAAAAGATTGCGGTACAGTTAGGTACACCTAAAGCTGTTTGTTTAAACTCTGCTACCGCGGCGCTTGAGATGTCTCTTCGTGTATTAGGTATTGGCCCCGGCGATGAAGTAATTACCAGTGCTTATTCCTATACAGCTAGTGCAAGCCCTGTTGTTCATGTGGGGGCTACACTAGTTCTTGTAGATACCCAAAAAGATTCATTTGAAATGGATTACGATGCAGTGGCTCGTGCTATTACGCCAAAAACAAAAGCTATTATCCCTGTAGATATTGCGGGGGTTCCTTGTGACTACGATCGTTTGCGTTCCATTGTAGAAGAAAAGAAATCTCTCTTTACACCATCTAATGATATTCAAAAAGCATTGGCACATATTCCTATTGTAGCGGACTGTGCACACTCCTTTGGGGCTTCATATAAAGGTACACCAACAGGTAATGTAGCTGATTTTAGTAGCTTTTCCTTCCATGCAGTAAAGAATTTTACAACTGCTGAAGGTGGCTGTGCTACATGGAGACACATAGATGGTATTGATGATGAAGCTATTTATAAGCAATTCCAATTGTTATCTTTGCATGGTCAAGATAAGGATGCTCTTGCTAAAACAAAAGCAGGCGCTTGGGAATATGATATTAAAGGCACCTATTATAAATGTAATATGACCGATATTATGGCGGCTATTGGATTAGCTCAATTTGAAAGATACCCAAAACTGTTAGCACGTCGTAAAGAAATCATCGAAGCCTATGATACAGCGTTTAAGGATTTACCGGTTACATTATTACACCACTATACGGATGATCATCAAAGTAGTGGACACTTATATTTAGTACGGCTAGATGGTCGAGATGCTGAATATCGCAACAAGGTAATTGAAGCTATGGCTGAAGCTGGCATTGCAACGAATGTACATTACAAACCAATTCCGATGCATACGGCTTACAAGAATTTAGGATTCACTATTGATGATTATCCAAATGCATATAATCAGTTTAAAAATGAAATCACATTGCCTCTTCATACATTGTTAACAGATGAAGAAGTGCAATATATCATTGAAACATTTAAAAGGATTATTACGGAATGCTAGTAAAAAACTTTCACGATCTCCCAAAAGAATTACAGTGTGAAGAGGTGCGTCCATATTTTGAAATATTGAATCAAAGACGAACAAGCCTTCTTTGTAAAAGCATATTTGACCGTGTTATAGCCGCTGGTATGCTCATTGCATTAAGTCCTGTATTTTTGGTGTTAGCCATCATGATTAAACGAGATAGCGAAGGGGAGGTCTTCTTCCGCCAAACTCGGGTGACGCAATATGGTCGTACATTTGGTATCTATAAATTTCGTACCATGGTAAAAAATGCGGAATCATTAGGTGCTCAGGTGACATCACAAAATGATATGCGCGTTACAAAGGTAGGCAATATGCTTCGTAGCTGTCGTCTTGATGAATTGCCTCAGCTAATCAATATCCTATTAGGAGATATGAGCTTTGTTGGTACAAGACCAGAGGTGCCTCGCTATGTGGCGGCTTACACAAATGAAATGAAAGCAACTTTGTTATTACCAGCAGGGGTAACAAGTGTTGCAAGTATTGCTTATAAAGATGAAGATCAACTTTTACAAAATGCTAAAAATGTTGATGAAGTGTATATCAATGAGGTTTTACCAGGCAAAATGGCTTGGAATTTAAAGAGTATTAAAGAGTTTTCTTTTTTACAAGATATTAAAACGATGATTGATACCGTACTAGCTGTTTTACGTTAAGAGAGGTTCCTATGAGTACATCTATGACAAAGGAAATACAAGAAAAAGAGCTTAGTATGTTGCTGTACTTTAAAGAGTTTTGTGACAAACATAATTTGCGCTTTTATCTCTGTGGCGGTGGCCTCATTGGGGCTATACGTCATAATGGTTTTATCCCTTGGGATGACGACTTGGATTTATTTATGCCACGTCCAGATTACGAAAAGTTAGCTGAACTATGGCCTAAGTATGCAGATACAGAACGGTATACCTATTGTCGTACGGATCGGCATCATATCTATCATGATGCAGGTGCTTCTATTAGAGATAATCATACGACATTTATTAATCGTCATAGTATGCATGAAGATATTTGTCATGGTTTAGCTCTTGAAATTATGCCTATTGATGGTTGTGCACCAGGAAAAATTAGCCGCACTTTACAACTTATGTGGGCTATGACCTTTGCACTTTTTAATGCACAACGTTTACCGGATAATAAAGGACCGATGTATCGTGCATTAGCAGGATGTATCTACAAGGTATTCTCTAGTCAGTCATTACGTTACCATATATGGCGCTTTGCAGAAAAGCAAATGACTAAATATGATTTTAATACGAGCAAGGAGTGTACTGAGTTAATTGGTAGTTTAAAAGGCATGAAGTTGCGTCATCCTCGAGAAGACTTTGCTTCTGTTGTATATAAAGACTTTGAAGGTCATCAGATACCTGTTATGAAAGGGTATGAAAGATATTTACGTCTCATTTGGGGCGACTATATGCAATTACCACCAGTAGAACAGCGTGTAGCAAAACATGATGCTGTGTTTGCTGATTTACATACACCTTACAAGGAGTATAGAGGCATACATTATGCCAAGAACGAAGCTCAACCTTAAGGAGGGCCTATGAAACGAATAGCAGTAATCTTTGCGGGTGGCGTAGGTGCTCGTATGAATAACAGCAAGACGCCAAAACAGTTTCTTGAATGGAACGGTAGACCTATTTTGATTCAAACCCTAGATGTGTTTGAACAAACGGACTCTATTGATGGTATTGTTCTAGCCTGCAAAGCGGAATGGATTGATCACACCAAGAACCTTATCAAAGAGGCTGGGTTACAAAAGGTTCTGTCCATTGTTCCCGGCGGAGAAAGTGCTTTAGACTCTCAATATAATGGATTGACAGAGGCAAAACGATTATTTCCTAATGAAGAGGTTACCGTATTGATTCACGATGGTGTTAGGCCACTTGTGGATAAGGCAACAATAGAGAGAAATATTGAATCTGTAGAAACAAAGGGTTCTGCTATTACGGTTACACCTGCTATTGAAACCGTTATGGTTACAGATAATGGCTCTATAAACCGAATTTTAAATCGTAGTGAATGCCTTATGGCAAAAGCACCTCAAAGCTTTAAACTAGATGATATTTTATCGGTTCATGAGAGAGCTAAAACAGAAGGCATCCATAATTTTATAGATTCTGCATCCATGATGATGCATTATGGATACACCTTGTATCCAGTATTAGGAGAAACAGAAAATATAAAGATTACTACACCATCTGATTATTATATGTTCACAGGTATTATTAAAAACCGTGAATTAGGAGGATTACAAGATGAGTAATTCCGTTATTAAACGCGAGTTAACAGCTTTATTACAAGACAAAGCGTACTTTGAATTCCTCCGCCATCAGCGCATTCTTGTGACAGGTGCGACGGGACTTATTGGCTCTATGTTTATAAAATTACTTATACTTGCCAATGAGACTTTTAACTTAGACGTAAAGGTAATAGGTCATGTACGAAGTCATGATAAAGCACAGGCTATATTAGGTAACTACTTAGATAATGATTCCATTACACTTATCGATGGTGCTTTAGAATCTATTGACGTACCTTGTGACTATATCTTACATGGTGCTGCACCAACACAATCTAAATTCTTTATGGAGCATCCTGTAGAAACGATTCGTACTTCGATTCATGGTACGGAAGCTATGCTTGAACTAGGCCGTCATAAAACGGTAAAGAAACTTGTATACCTATCGAGCATGGAACAGTATGGTGTTCCTTATGAATCGGGACAGGTGATGACTGAAGAGCGATTAGGATATTTAGATCACTTAAATGTGCGTAGCTCTTATTCTGAAAGTAAAAGATTATGTGAGTGTTATTGTAAATCGTATGCCGTAGAATTTGGCGTTCCAGCTGTTATAGCTAGATTGGCTCAAACTTTTGGACCTGGTGTTCCTGTTTCAGATAATCGCGTATTTATGCAATTCACTAAGAGTGCTCTAAAAAATGAAAATATTGTACTTCATACAAAGGGTGATTCTATGTCTAATTATTGCTATATTACTGATGCATTAACGGGCATTTTAACCCTTATGAAGGATGGAGAAGCTGGTGAAGCATACAATGTCTGTCATGATGAGGAAACTCGCTCCATAGCTAGCATTGCTCATTTAGTAGCGACCCATGTAAGTCATGATAAGAGTGAGGTCATTTTTGATATTCCAGAAGATGTACAAGGCTTAGGCTATGCGCCGACAGTGCACATGTTCTTAAGTTCAAAAAAATTAAAGTCCTTAGGATGGCAGCCTAAGGTAACAATGGCGCAGGCTTATGTAAGACTTGCAGAATATATCCAAGAGGAAGGCCTATGAAAAAGGAAATAATCATTGTTACTATCTCCCTTGGTAATGATGGAGCTGAACGAATTTTAACAGAGTTAGCTCGTCAATGGGTGCATGATGGTCATCATATTACGGTCATCCAAACTAGTCCCAATCGTTATGGTAATGAATATGCCTTAGAAAATGGGATAGAGCAAATTGAAATTCATACCACAAGTTCTAATAAAGTGATTCGCTTTATGCAGGAAATAAAAGAGCTAATTAAGATTTTAAAGACTAGACCGAATGCTACATGTTTATCATTCTTGTCTGCATCTAGCTTTATATTGGCTATTAGTTCCTGGTTTGTAAAGAATCGCATTGTCTTTTCAGAACGAAATAATCCGCGTAAGGTACCTATCGGTTGGCATCAACAAGCGCTGCGTAATTTTGCTTTTCGCTTTGCTGATGCGTTAGTATTCCAAACGGAAGATGCACGTTCATATTTTCCTGAATCTGTACAAAAGCGTGGTGTTATCATTCCGAATCCTATTAATGGTAAATTGCCACCACCAATTGAGGGAGAACGGGAAAAGACGATCGTTACAGCATGTCGCTTGCATCCGCAAAAGAATTTGCCTATGATGATCAATGCATTTAGTATGCTAGCAGATGAGTTTCCAGAGTATAAACTTGTTATTTATGGCCAAGGTGTTTTAGAGGATGAACTACGTGCTCAAATTAAAGCGCTCAATTTAGAGAATCGTATTTTATTACCTGGCTTTGCTAGTAATATTTTAGAGAAGGTTGCACCTTGTTCTATGTATGTTTCATCATCTGATTTTGAAGGTATTTCAAACTCTATGTTAGAAGCACTTGGCATGGGCTTGCCTGCTGTAGTTACAGACTGTCCAGTAGGTGGTGCTCGTATGGTCATAACAAGTGGAGAAAATGGTATCTTGGTACCTGTAGGAGATACAAAGGCTATGTATGAAGCTATGCGCAGTATTCTGAAAGACCCTGCATTAGCAGTAAAACTTTCACAGGAAGCTATCAAGGTGCGTGATAAATTTCCACTATGTAAAATTGCTAAACGTTGGTTAGATGTTTTATGAGTTGTAAGGAGGAGAACCATTGAAGTTAAATATAACGGCTATTGCTGACCGCATGATATGGTTCATAACTCTAATTTTTTTAGTGTTGTCGTTGACCATTTCCTTTGCCCTTGGCGATGCGAATTATGGTGCCTATGTATTATTTGTATGCCTATTTGGTCTTATTATTTTTTATCTCATACGAGAGCGTGGAGTTATAAAATTTAGGCTTACTTGGATGCATGGTTATATGCTGCTCTTTATTGGAGCCTGTTATCTGAGTACTATTAATGCTATTGAGCCATCTGTAGCACTTAGTCGAAGTTTTGATATCGTTAAGATATTCTTTATGCTTATCATTTTATACATGTGTTATCAAGATAAAAAATCGGTGGACACATTATTAAAAATCGGTATGTGGACCGGTTATATAGTTTGTTTTTACACAGTATATTTCTATGGTTTAGATTACTTTATTACGGTCTTGTCATCTTCTGCACGTATTGCCAATGATGCATTAAATGCGAATACAGTCGGTCTATTAGGTGCCAATGCTATCGTTATGACATTGTATTACATGCTGTACGATCGACCTCGTTGGTGGAATATTATAGCCTTACCTACATTGGGGATTCTAGCAGCTACCGGCAGTCGTAAAGCTTTAGTATTTGTTGTTGTTGGTACAGTATTGCTATTTGTATTTAAAAGTTTACGTAGTGCCAATGTAGTAAATTCTATTGCGAAGATTATTGGCTCATTGTTAGCTCTTACTATCATTGGTATTGCAGTTCTACAATTACCTATGTTTTCAGAGGTTCTGGAGCGTATGTCGAGTATGGTGGATGCTTTCTCCGGTACTGGTGGTGATTCATCTACCATTATTCGTTTAGCCTTGGTTGATATAGGATGGGATTTATTTTATCAATCGCCCATAACTGGGGTGGGTGTAAATAATCCCTCTGTACTTACCTATTTTTTATATGGTAAAGAGAACTATTATTTACATAATAACTATATTGAATTATTAGCGGGTACAGGCGTAATCGGCTTATTGGCATATTACTCAATGTATATATACATTGCCTATAACTTAATTCGTTATCGGAACTTTCATAGTAATGAATACGTAATGGTACTGATTTTGTTCCTTTCTCAAATCGTTATGGATATGGGCATGGTTTCTTATGAAAGTAAGAGTACATATTTTTATATGATGATGTTTTATTTAGAGGTGCAATTGCTTCGGAAAGGACGTAAAAATGAAGCTCAGCAAATTGTGTAAAGTTGGCATGTCCTTTTTAACAAAACCTTACTATCGCACGCGAGTATTGATTAAATTGGGTTATTATGACTCTTTATCGGATGAAGAGTTTTTAAAGAAGGTATTTCCTAAATACATGGGATATCCTTTAGACTTAGAGAATCCAAAAACTTTCAGCGAAAAGTTACAATGGCTAAAGGTTAATTATAGAGAGCCTATACAAACAGTAATGGTAGATAAGCATGAGGCTAAAAATTTTATTGCTCACCGTGTAGGCGATCAATATATAATTCCCACACTGGCTGTTTGGGATTCCGTAGAGGATATCGACTTTGATGCATTGCCTAATCAATTTGTGTTGAAGTGTACACATGATAGTGGGGGCATCGTTATTTGTAAAGATAAGTCATCCCTTGATCGAGAGGCAGCTAAAGCAAAGTTAAGAGCATCTCTAAAACGTGATTATTCTAAAATTGCCAGAGAATGGGCTTATCAGAATGTACCGCGTCGTATTATAGCAGAAGAATATATTTCTGAATTGGGCAATGATGATTTATTAGACTATAAGATGTATTCCTTCCATGGAGAACCAAAGTTAACTGTAGTATGTTCAGATCGCTTTTCAAAGACTGGAACGCGTATGAACTTCTATAATATTGATTGGGAGCCTATGGGGATTCATTTTGGTCATTATCCTCCATTACCTACGGAGTTTCCGAAGCCAGCTACGTATGAGGAGATGAAACGTCTCACAGCTGAGCTAAGTAAGGATTGTCCGTTTTTACGTGTTGATTTCTATGAAATAAAGGGACGACTGTATATTGGAGAGTTAACGTTCTTCCCTGGTGCAGGATTAGAAAAGTTTCGTCCTATGACAAAAGATTATGAATTGGGAGAGTGGTTACACCTTGAAACTGTACATCGGGGCTGATTTTGTCCCTACGGATATAAACAGAGAATTATTTGAAACTGGTAATGTAGAAGCTTTAGTTGGTAAAGAATTGTTAGGCCTCTTTAATCAATCTGATTTAAATGTGTTTAATCTAGAGGTGCCCTTAACTGATGCATCTACACCGATTGATAAATTTGGTAATAATTTAAAGTCGCCCACAAAAACAATTTACGGATATAAAGCTTTAGAGCCTATATTTTTAACACTGGCTAATAATCATTGCTTAGATCATGGAGTAGAAGGGTTAACAACTACATTAGAGCTATTAAAAAAGCATGATATTAAAAATGCAGGTGCTGGTACTAATGTAAAGGAAGCTAAAAAGCCATTTATCTTTGAAAAAGAAGGTATACGTATAGGATTTTACCTATGTGCAGAACATGAGTTTACCGTTGCTTCTTGTCATACAATGGGGGCTAATCCATTTGATGTATTAGAGAGCTTTGATGATGTAGAAGCTTTAAAGAAAACTTGTGATTATGTTATCGTCCTATATCATGGTGGGAAGGAGTTTTATCGCTATCCATCGCCAATGTTACAAAGATATTGCAGAAAATTTGTTGATAAAGGGGCAGACCTTGTAATTTGCCAACATAGTCATTGTATAGGTTCTCGTGAGGACTATGGTAAGGGGACTATTATTTATGGCCAAGGTAACTTTATCTTTAACTCCGAATCCTATATACATCATAAGGAGTTTATAAAAGATTCCTTATTAATCAGTGTAGAGGCTACAAAGGATACCTTTATTGTATCTGAAGTGCCAATTCGTAGTACGGAACTGGGAACGCGTTTAGCTACTGAGTCAGAAGCAGATGAAACTTTGACAGCCTATAAACAACGAAGTGAACACATTAGAGATGCTCATTTTGTAGTACAAGCCTATAAAGATTTTGCGGATACACATGTAAAGCGTTATTTACGTGAATTTATCGGTAGATCATTTATTATACGTGCAATCAATGCATTATTTGGTAGAAAATTAATGCAACTCCTATTAGGAAAAACAAGTTATTTAGCAATTCAAAATTACTTAGAATGTGAAGCTCACCATGAATTATTCTTGCGGGGCATTAAGAATATCAATAAAAAATAATGGATACTAAAATAGTAGCTGCTGCTAAATGGTCTGTTATAACAGAGGTTTTAGCAAAGCTTATTACACCACTAACAAATATAATATTGGCCCATATGCTAGCGCCTACGGCATTTGGTATATTGGCAACGATTATGATGGTTATATCCTTTGCAGAGATGCTTGCTGATGCAGGATTCCAAAAGTTTCTTGTACAGCATGAGTTTGAAAGTGATAAAGAAAAACAGGAGGCTACAGATGTAGCTTTTATTGCCAACTTAGTGCTTTCTTTACTCTTATGGGGGGCTATTATAATCGGTCGTGATGAGTTGGCTATATTGGTCGGTAATGATGGTTTAGGTATACCGTTAGCTGTAATGGGGGCCATGATTCCGCTATCTGCTTTTAGCAGTGTACAGATGGCACTATATCGACGGGATTTTAATTTCAAGTTTCTTCTTAATATTCGGCTCATTACAATTCTAACGCCTATATTGATATCCATACCTATGGCACTCATGGGCTATGACTATTGGTCGTTAATCGCCGGTATGTTAGGGGCTCAGTTGTTCACGGCTTTAGCCTTATTAAAGAGCAGGAAGAATCAAATCCATTTATTCTTTAGTGGGCAGGTCTTTATGAAGATGTTCAGCTATAGTGCATGGTCACTAGCTGAAGCATTTTCCATCTGGCTTACAGCGTGGGTGGATACCTTCATTATTAGTCGCTTTTTAGACGCCTATTATTTAGGAATATACAAAATGCCTATGGCTATTGTAACGACTGTTATGGCCATGGCTACTTCATCCTTGGCACCTGTATTATTTGCAGCCTTAAGTCGAGTTCAGAATGATCAACAAGCATTTTCAAATACATTCTTTACCTTCCAACGCTATATGGCTCTATTCTTAGTGCCTATAGGAATAGGATTGTTTGTATTCCAAGACTTTATTGTTGATCTCTTATTGGGACCACAATGGAAATTGGCAGGTATTGTATTGGGATCTTGGGCCTTGAGTTCCGCTATTATGACAGTAACAGCGAATTTGATTTCTGAAGTATTCCGTGCAAAAGGAGTTCCTAATTTATCATTCTGGACTCAAATATTGCACTTAGTTGTATTAATACCTGTAATTTATATTTGTATTCAGTATGACTTTAGTACATTTGTCTATGCTCGCTCAATAGTACGCATGGAAATGTTAATGGTTGCCATGATTTTCTTAGCATTATTTATACATATGAGTGCTCTTCGGGTGATTACTAATATAGGTGTATATCTAATTACCGCATCTATTGTTGGCGCTATTGCGTATAGTGTTTTACATATATATGATGCGGTGTGGTGGACTATAGCTTGTATGATGTTATGCGTAATACTATATGTGGTTATTTTATGTATCATTCCATCTGAGCGTACCATTATTACTTCTGGCGTTAATAAAGTGTTACGTAAAGTAAGACGCTCATAATTAACAGAACTATGAAAGGAGTACATATGCTTTCAAAAAATGTAGATTTAAACAATACGGTGATCCTAGTAACGGGAGCCGCTGGATTTGTAGGGGCTAATCTTGTTATGTCCCTTTTATCTGAAGCAGAAGGAACTCAAATTATCGGCATAGATTCTGTTAATGATTACTATGACGTGGCTTTAAAGGATTATCGTTTGCAACAAATTGATGAGATGAGCAAAGATAATAAAAATACGTGGATCTTTAAAAAAGGTAATATTGCAGATAAGGCTTTTATTGAAGAAATCTTTTCTACTTATAAACCACGTGTTGTTGTTAACTTAGCAGCACAAGCTGGTGTTCGTTACTCTATTACAAACCCAGATGCTTATATCGAGTCTAATATTATTGGTTTCTACAATATATTAGAGGCTTGTCGTCATTCGTATGATAACGGTGAAAGTGGAGTAGAGCATTTAGTCTATGCATCATCTTCTTCCGTATACGGTGCGAATAAACAAATCCCATACTCTACAGAGCATAAAGTAGATAACCCAGTTTCTCTGTATGCGGCTACTAAAAAATCAAATGAATTATTGGCTTATTCTTATGCCAAGTTATATAACATTCCTAGTACAGGGCTTCGTTTCTTCACTGTGTACGGTCCAGCAGGTCGTCCAGATATGGCATACTTTGGTTTTACTAATACATTGCGTAGTGGCGGGACCATAAAAATCTTTAACTATGGTAACTGTAAACGTGACTTTACCTATATCGATGATATAGTAGAGGGCGTATCTAAGGTCATGTGTGCGGCTCCAGAACGTCGCAACGGTGCCGATGGTTTACCGGTTCCTCCGTATGCTATTTATAATATTGGTAATAGTCATCCTGAAAATTTACTTGATTTTGTGCGTATTCTATCTGAAGAATTAGTTGCTGCGGGCGTATTACCAGAGGATTATAATTTTGAAGAACATAAAGACTTAGTGGCGATGCAACCAGGCGATGTACCTGTTACCTATGCAGATACAAGTGCTCTAGAAGAAGATTTTGGATTCAAGCCAAATATATCTTTACGTGAAGGGTTACGGAAATTTGCTATATGGTATAAAGAGTTTTACATGACGGAGGGCAAATAAATGAAGATTGCAATTGCTGGTACAGGCTATGTAGGCCTTTCAAACGGTGTTTTATTAGCACAACATAATGAAGTGGTGGCCCTCGATATTATCCCTGAAAAGGTTGAAATGCTAAATCGCAAAGAGTCGCCTATTGTAGATGCGGAATTGCAGGAGTATTTAGCTACTAAGAAGTTAAACTTTAAAGCTACATTAGATCCTGTAGAAGCTTTTAAAGGTGCTGAGTATGTTATTATTTCAACGCCTACTAACTACGATCCTCAAAAGAACTTTTTTGATACCTCTTCTGTAGAACAAGTTATTAAAACAGTATTAGATATTAATCCAGATGCTGTTATGATTATTAAGTCCACTGTGCCAGTTGGGTACACCGTTCAAATGCGTAAGGAATTTAATACAGAGAACTTGATATTCTCTCCAGAGTTCTTACGCGAAGGTAAAGCTTTATATGATAATTTACATCCTTCTCGTATTGTGGTAGGGGAAGACTCTGAACGGGCCCGCCGTTTTGGACAACTATTAGCTGATGGTGCTATTAAGGAACATGTACCTCAATTATATACAGACTCTACGGAAGCAGAAGCGATTAAATTATTTGCTAATACGTATTTGGCATTGCGCGTTGCATACTTTAATGAGTTAGATTCTTATGCTGAGGTTCGTGGCCTTAATACAAGCCAAATCATCAATGGCGTTTGTTTAGATCCTCGTATTGGAGACTTCTATAATAATCCATCCTTTGGTTATGGTGGGTATTGTTTGCCAAAAGATACTAAGCAATTATTAGCTAACTATAATGATGTTCCACAAAATTTAATCTCTGCTATTGTGGATGCTAATAGAACTCGTAAAGACCATGTAGCAGATGTTATTATAGGGAAGAATCCAAAAATTGTTGGCATTTATCGCTTGACGATGAAAATGAACTCTGATAACTTTAGAGCATCTGCAATTCAAGGTGTAATGAAGCGTATCAAGGCAAAGGGTATTGCCGTAGTTGTTTATGAACCGACTCTTGATGCAGAAGATTTCTTTAATTCACCTGTTATTCGCAACTTTGAAGATTTTAAACGTGTTAGTGACGTTATAGTCGCTAATCGTTGGGATAAGAGCTTAGAAGATGTGAAGGATAAAGTTTATACAAGAGATATTTTTGACCGCGATTAAGATAGATATGTATTATGGCGTTTAGGAGAGTAATATGAAACGTTGGATACTATATATTCTATTAGGTCTAATTGTATTTTTTATATGGGATAATTCGATGCAAAATGGCGGATCTTCAGATGGATTTAGCTTGCTCTTTGCAGAGACCTTTGCTCCTATAGTAAATAAGTTAGGCTTTCATGGAAATATATGGACCTTGAATAGGATTGTTCGAAAGTTAGCCCATCTTACAGAGTTTACAATCCTTGGTGGTGTTTTATATACGATTCTACGTCGATATATTACATACGGTACCGTAATAAAGACCATAGGTTTAGGCATGTTGATAGCTAGTCTTGATGAATTTATACAATTGTTTTCACCAGGGCGTAGCTCTCAGATTTCTGATATTTTGATTGATACTGTTGGTGTTGTTATTGGTATTCTAGTAGTGAAGCTAGTTCATTACATCAGGTATAAACGAAGTACATTTAAAAATTAAATTGTTAATAATATACAAATATGTAAAAATACCTCATAATCTTAGCGATTATGAGGTATTTTTAATGAAGATAACATGAAAATATAAAAAATATATTAAATGAACATATTATAATTTATCTATTTTTATATAAAAACCACTGTACAAGCCACTTTTCCCTTGATATAATCATGAATAGAAAATGAAAAATAAATGAGATAAACATGAACTTTATAAAGAGAACGATTTCTGTAAGGGATTATCGTAAGTAGAAGGGAAAGAATATGAATCGCGTGGTTGACTTACATGGTTGCATTTTGCCAGCTGTGTTAGGGCCTCAAGGGCCACAAACAATGGCAGAATCAGTAAAAATGATAAAATCTTTGGCTGAACAAGGTATTACAGATATTTTTAGTACACCTGATGTAACCGTATCTATGGATATGAATACATGGGATGAGATGGAAACAACATTGAATGATGTGAAGCTTGCTGTAGGGGAACAACAAGTGGATGTAACTATTCATGGTGGTGCTCGAGTTTTGCTTTGTGATGAAATGATTGAATATATTGCTTCTCATCGCAATCAATATCTATTGGGAAATAGCCATTTTATGTTAGTGTCCATTCCTGAAAATAGCAAAGTCCATCACATTAATGCATGGTTGCTAGCTTTGCTTAATATGGGGATTGTTCCTATCATTAGTGAAGTAGAGACACATCGTCAATTGTTTACTAAACCAGAGCAATTGTTGGAATGGGTAGATAAAGGGATACTAATTCAATGTAATATGGCTTCCTTTAATCATAGCAATGCTAACTATCATAGGGCTATTGAATTATATCGCAATGGTCTAATTCACTTCTTTGGTACTGGTTACTGTAATGAAAGTGATGTACAAGCACATCAAGGCTACGTAGAAGCTATTTCTAAATTAGATAGTACGTACAAAAAAGATTTGTTGCCGAATATTCATCTCAATGAACGCGATCTTTTAGCTGATCGCACATTCTATCCAGCGGTTCCTTCTAGTTGGGTAGGTCAAAAATCCAATTTCTTGACACGTCTATTTGGTTTTACATTATAATTTATATAGGTTCTTTTATTCATGCTGTATTGGCATGGCTAAAAGAGCCTATTTTTACTTTATATTGTATTTGTTCTTGAAAACAACCACCATATATAGTATACTGAGTTAGCGGTAAAAATAGAGAGTTTAGTCATAATTCTTTACATTTTTACATATAAATTTATAAAAAGTATGGTTTTCCATACTTTTTTCTATGTCTTAACATATATTTCAGCGGTAACAAAATGGGGAGGTTGCCAATATGTTGCAGGTCATTAAACGGGATGGTACAAAGGTACCATTTGATAAGAATAAGATTGCTTTGGCTATAGAAAAAGCTGAGCATAGTAGTACAGGGTTGTACGAAGAGGGGTTGGCACAGCGTATTGCTGATGAAATTGAAGAATATGCTACAAAGCTCCAAAAAGACATGACAATTTATGCTATTGAAGATCAAGTGTATTATAAGTTGATTGAGTATCATAATCCTGCAACGGCACGTGCCTATGAAGGTTACAAAGCTGTTCAAGCTTTTAAACGTCGTCAAAATACTACTGATGATGATGTAATCGGTTTATTAGATCGCAGTAATGTTAGCGTTCTCGATGAAAATTCTAATAAGGATGCTGCCATTGTATCTACACAACGTGATTTAATCGCTGGTGAAGTATCTAAGGATATCGCTCGCCGTAAATTAATTCCTACAGATATTTTAGAAGCCCATGATAGTGGTGCTATCCATTTCCATGATATGGATTACATTATCCAACCTATGTTTAACTGTTGCTTGATCAATTTGGAAGATATGCTAACAAATGGTACGGTTATCAATGGTAAGAAAATTGATACACCTAAATCCTTCCAAGTTGCATGTACAGTAACAACGCAAATTATTGCCCAAGTTGCATCTGGTCAATACGGCGGTCAAAGTATTAATGGTATCGATCGCATTTTGGCGCCATTCGTACGTAAATCTTACGAAAAAATCCTTAACAATGTTATTGAAGAACAAGTTGAGATTTACGGGATGGAACCAAATATGGAAAAAGCCCGTGAAATTGCGTGGAAACGTACGCGTAAAGAGGTTAAGGATGGCATCCAAACTATCCAATATCAAATCAATACATTGATGACTACAAATGGTCAATCTCCATTTGTTACATTGTTCATGTATTTTAAACCTGATTATGAATACGCTAAAGAGGCTGCTCTTATTACAGAAGAGATCTTGCGCCAACGTATTAAGGGTGTAAAAAATGAAGCTGATGTATATATTACGCCAGCATTCCCTAAATTGATTTATGTTCTTGATGAACATAATGTAACGCCTGATAGTCCATATTACTATTTAACTGAACTTGCTGCACAATGTACGGCTAAACGCATGTATCCAGATTACATTTCCGCTAAGAAGATGAAGGAAAACTATGAAGGTAATGTATTTAGCCCAATGGGATGTCGTTCTTTCTTATCTCCTTGGAAGGATGAAAAGGGGAACTATAAATTTGATGGTCGCTTTAATATGGGCGTTGTAAGTTTGAACTTACCTCAAATTGGCATCTTAGCTCGCGGTAGTGAAGAAAGATTCTTTGAAATTTTAGATAAACGTCTTGAATTAGCTGAAAAAGCATTACTATTACGTTACAACTTATTAAAGGATGTAGTGAGTGATGTATCGCCAATTCATTGGCAACACGGTGCTATTGCGCGCCTAAAAAAAGGAGAAAAAATCGCTCGCTTCCTTACTGGTGGTTATGCAACGATTTCTCTTGGCTACATCGGTATTTATGAAGCAACTCGATTGATTACTGGTGAGTCTAACACAGGTGAAAAAGGTCGTGTATTCGCCATGAAAATTATGGATCGTTTAAATGATGCTATCAATCTATGGCATGATAAACATAATCTTGGCTTTGGTTTATATGGTACACCTGCTGAAAGCTTAACAAATCGATTCTCTTCTCTCGATCGTGCTCGCTTTGGTGTAATTGAAGATATTACTGATAAAGGGTATTACACTAATAGTTATCACGTTAATGTTCGTGAAGAAATCAATGTATTTGATAAGTTTAATTTTGAATCTGAATTCCAAAAGAAATCGACCGGCGGTTGTATTTCCTATGCGGAAATTCCGAATATGACTAACAATATCCCAGCTGTTTTGACTATGATTCAATATATTTATGATCATATTTCTTATGCTGAATTCAATACCAAGTCTGACTATTGTCACGAATGTGGTTTTGATGGTGAAATTAAGGTAAACGAGAATAATGAATGGGAATGCCCACGTTGCCACAATACAAACCGCGATAAATTAACTGTTATTCGTCGTACTTGTGGTTATTTGGGTGAAAACTTCTGGAACGAAGGTCGTACGAAAGAAATCAAAGATCGTGTAATGCACATTTAAAATTATTAGAATTATAGTTACTATAAATACATGGTAAAAGCTGTGCTTAAGGCACAGCTTTTACTGCGTTTGTAAGAAATAGAAATATATCTATATAGTGTTAGTCAAAGTTGATTACCACTACTATGGAGGTAATTATGAGATATGGGCAAATAAGACAATATGATATTGCCAATGGGGAAGGTATTCGTACATCTATATTCGTAACCGGTTGTACACATTGTTGTTATAACTGTTTTAATGAAGAATACCAGGATTTTAATGCCGGTAAGGAGTGGACTCAATCTGAAACTGATTTAGTTGTATCCTATGTGAAAAGTCCAACATGCTCAGGTTTAACCTTGTTAGGTGGGGAACCGTTCCAAAATGTACAAGGTTTATTGCCGGTGGTGCGGGCAGTCCGTGCGGCGGCGCCAGACAAGAAAATTTGGGCCTATTCAGGTTATACAATAGATGATATCTTAGAAGATGAGTTGAGAAGCGCTTTATTACATGAAATTGATATTCTCGTAGACGGTCGCTTTGTAGATGAACTAAAAGATCCAGCATTGCGATTTAGAGGGTCATCTAATCAACGTATTATAGATGTTAAGAAAACATTAGAAACAGACGAAGTCGTATTAGCAATGGAGTAAGTATGGCATTTGATAAACGTTTAATAGGCCTCATAATTATCGTTGGATTTATAGCGGGATTGGTAGGGGCTTCTTATACACATTTATTACATGGGGTTCAGCACTTTGTATATCATTATTCTTCTGCTGATCATATGAGTTTTGGCACTGCTGTAGCTCGTGTATCTCCGGTAGAGCGATTGATACCACTGATTATTTGCGGTCTTATAGGCGGTGTTGGTTGGGTACTTATTCACCGATATGGTAAAGGTGTAGTAGATATTAAAACGGCTGTATCTGGTAAAATGGATATGAATCCTATTACTACTGTTTTACATGCAACTTTACAAATTATTACCGTAGGTATTGGTTCACCATTAGGGCGAGAAGTCGCACCACGTGAAGCCAGTGCAGGGATTACAACTTTTTTAGTTAAACATTTTGATATAAAACAAGAAGACCGCCAACTATTGATTGCTTGTGCAGCAGGTGCTGGCTTGGCAGCGGTTTATAATTCACCGTTATCGGCAGCGATTTTTACATTGGAAACATTGCTTCTTACATGGAATATACGGGCTATGAGTGCTGCTCTTGTATGCTGTGGATTAGCAACCTTTGTAACGAGACAGGCGGGTGTAGGGGATGTTATTCAATATACAATGGCTCAACCTAGCTTGGGTAGCCATTATGTTGAATTCTCCATTGCCTTGGGTGCTATTGTTGCGTTAGGTGTAGTTTTATTTAATATTACACAAAGTAAGTTACCAGCTATTCATCGTAGCAGTCCTGTTATGATTCCCATTTCTATCGTAGCATTTACACTTATCGGTGTATTAGCTATGTATTTCCCTGAAATTCTTGGGAATGGTAAAGCTGGCAATGAATTAACCTTTACCAATGAAATTACATGGACTTATGCATTAGGTTTATTTGGTTCTAAGTGGGTAGCAGTACTACTCGCATTAGCAGCAGGTGCATATGGTGGCCGTATTACTCCATCTATGATGTTGGGAAGTACGCTAGCTATAGTATTTGGTACCATTTGGTCTATTGCTGTTGCCCCTATATCATTAGGTATGGCAGCATTCATCGGTGCCGTAGCATTCCTTGGCCTTGCTCAAAAGATGCCGATGACATCTTGTGTATTTATGCTTGAGTTATCTAGGTTTTCTGTAGAAATGTTGTTCCCTATAGCATTGACCATGGGGACAGCACTTATGGTAGAACAAATTGTTCAGGCTAAATTAAAAATCAATAAATAGTTATTAATTAGAGTATTTATAAATGTGTATGACTACATATTTTTATTTCGTTAAAATGCTATAAAGTTATAATGTGATATTTAGTTATATAAAGGCATATTAAGCTTGTGAATAAAAAATAAAAGCGGATAGTTGTGATCAACTATCCGCTTTTGTTATATGTAATTATACGATCTTAGCGTTTTTATCGTATTCCTCGCCACCTGCATCAGGAAGCATACCATATTCAATAGTCCACAAGTGTTTATATTTTAAAGCTTGATTGTGAATACGTTCGATTTGAGTTTCATCTGTGCGAACAATACGAGCAGGAATGCCTACTACTAAAGAATTAGGTGGGATGACAGTGTTTTCTTTTACTACCGCACCGGCTGCAATAATAGAGCCAGAGCCAATATGACAACCACTTAATACAATGGCACCCATGCCAACTAACACATTGTCTTCGATTGTACTAGCATGAACGATGGCACCGTGGCCGATTGTTACATAATCGCCAAGGACGCATGCTTTATCGTCGTCCACATGTAGTACAGAATTATCTTGTACATTAGAGTAACGACCTACAATAATTTTATTTACGTCGCCACGAAGTGCACAGTTTTGCCAAATAGATGCATATTCTTTAAGTTCTACATCACCAGCAAGTTCCGCACCGGGCATGACGCAACTTTTAGGATCTAATTTTGGATATTTTCCATGAAATGGTAACATATGGTACTCCTAATTTATTAAACAATTTCAAGAAGGCGTTGAGCCTTACGAATAGACATAATAGCTTCGTTCATTACAGTTTGAACGATTGTATGAGCTGGCTCAATAGCTACAAGACGATTCAATGCTTGACCGACTTGTACAGCACCATTTACAACATCGCCATCAATAGCAGCGCGTTTATTAGTGCCTTGAGACATTTTTGTACGTTCTTCAGGGGTAGTAACGCCATCAGTTTCTGCGGCCAAATAGCGAGTAGTAAATTCATTTTTTAAACTACGAACACCACCGTGGCCAGAGAGAAGACCCGTTACAACAGAATCAGTATCTGTAGCTTTGATAATGGCTTCTTTCATATTTTTGTGTGCTTGGCATTCCTCAGCAAGTAAGAAGCGAGAGCCCATTTGTACACCTTGTGCACCCATGAGTAATGCAGCAGCAAGACCGCGACCATCAACGATAGAGCCAGCTACTACTACAGGAATAGAGATTTCAGGTAAAATGTTTTCCATTAAAGACATTGTTGTTTGGCTACCGATGTGACCACCAGCTTCCATACCTTCTACGATCATTGCATCAGCGCCAGCTTCTTCGATACGTTTAGCTAATTTAAGGGAAGGAACTACAGGGATAACCTTGATACCAGCCTCTTGAAGAGGTTTGATATATGGTACAGGATTACCAGCACCAAGTGTTACGAAAGCAGGTTTTTCTTGGATGATAACATCTACCAACTCGTCTTTATTAGGAGCCATCAACATAAGGTTAACACCGAATGGTTTATCAGTTAATTCTTTGCATGCACGAATTTCGTTGCGAGTCCATTCTGCATCACGACCACCGAGGGCGATAACGCCTGTTGCACCAGCGTTTGCAACGGCAGATACTAATTTGTGTTCAGATACCCAAGCCATAGCACCTTGGATAATAGGATATTCAATTTGTAAAAGTTCTGTTAAAGCTGTTCTCATAAATCCTCCTATGATAACAATATAAATGACGATTTCTCTGACCGATATTTCATATTAAGATCGTGAAGTTCTTATTATGATTATATCGCATAGAGAAGTAAGTGTTCATAAGTACATACTTATATAATAAGTTATTAATTAAGTTCTTTTAGAATATATAATATAACAATATTCTCTTCTATATATAATAGTATAATATATAAATTATGTACACCTTAGGTCTGATTTTAGTTAATACTTTAAAAACTATCGGTATAATAATGGCCATTATTTATATTAATAGATATATTGACAGATAAGTAGCAATAGGGAAAGGGATTGAGGTAAATTTAGGTCATAATCGGTCTAAATGATAATACATTTCAAATTATAATGTAGCACAAATCCGCATATTATATATGCTTTTTAAATATTAGAAAAAATGAGAAATTAAGAAAATGAGTATTGAAAAGTTTCGATATCTTTGATATACTACATTACAGATAGAGTATCTGAATTATAAAAGATAAATATTAAACAATAATTTTCAAGTGAAGGAGGAAATACTCATGGAAAAATACGTATGCGTAGTATGTGGTTGGGTTTATGACGAAGCTGTTGAAGGCGTAAAATTCGAAGATCAACCAGCTGATTATGTTTGCCCAATTTGCGGTGTTGGTAAAGACCAATTCGAAAAAATGTAATTGACTTACCAAAAAGACTATCTTGAGTCCGCTTAAGATAGTCTTTTTTATTTGACAAAGCACTATGTCATGTTTATAATATTATGAGTCGAGGTAAGATTATGAAACTGCAAGTAGAGCAAGCAAAAGAACATATAGGAAAGAAATTTCCTTATAGCTATACGATACCAACCTCTGAGCTTGGTGACGTAACTGCTTTTCCTTGGAGCCGTCATGATATAACCATTAATGGTGAGTTTTGGTTTGATGGTCAAAATTACATCGTTCAAGGTTCGATAGAGTCTAAAGGTGATTACGAGTGTTCTCGTTGTTTAACTACAACAGAGCATGATCGTAAGGATTCCTTTGAGGAAATCTTTAGTGATTCTAGAGACGCTGCTGAAGATGTGATTCCTTTCGATGGAGAGGAAATTGACTTAACCGAACTAATTAGGGATACATTAATCATCAATGAGCCCTCTCAAGTGTTATGTCAGGATGATTGCAAAGGATTGTGCGTTCATTGCGGAGCAAATTTGAATGTTTCACCTTGTTCTTGTGAATCCTTTGTGGTGGATCCTCGATTTGCAGAGTTACGTGCTTTGCTTGATGAGAAAGATGATAGATTGTCCTAATGATTGTACTAAGGAGGTGCAGATAATGGCAGTACCTAAGCGTAGATTGTCTAAATGCCGTCGCGATCGCCGTCGTGCTAATTGGAAATTAGAAGCTCCTGGTTATGTAGCATGTCCACAATGCCACGAACCTAAGATGCCTCATCGTGTTTGCCCTACATGTGGTCACTATAAAGGTGAGCAAGTAGTAGCTAATGCTTAATATGTGAGCGGAAAAAAGACGCCTACTGTAGTAGTAGGCGTCTTTTTTGTATGCTTTTGTATACTTTTAGTAATATATATAACTTAATATACTTCATATGCATTAGTCAGTGCCGCTATTTTATAGTAATATAAAGCTGTAGAATAGTGGCATTTTTTTATACTTTTATAAACAAAACGATACTTAAATATAAAATAATATCTATATTTAGTATATATGAGGAAAATCTGTTACTATATGTATGAAAAGCCTTGCCAATAGGGGAATTATTGTATATACTTAGGATGTAATATTAATACTAGGTCATAAAAGGTGGTCCCATGAGTCGGTTAAAGAAGCAAGAGCGCCAAAAGCAGTTACAAGAAAAACTGAATATTACGCCATTTCTTACTGATGAAGAATTGGCAACACACTTTAATGTAAGTGTGCCAACTATTCGTCTTGATCGGCTAGAGTTGGGGATTCCTGAATTGCGTGAACGCATACGCGTCATGGCTACAGGTCAATCACAAGAAATGGTAGAACATGTACCGTACGAAGTGGTTGGTGAATTGATTGATGTCACGGAAGGGCGACAAGCATTATCGATGTTGCGCACTACTGCAGACATGGAAGATCGATTTGGATATGTAGAGCCACAGTATTTATATGCTCAAGCGAATTCCCTCGCAAAGGTAGTCATGGGGACTACTGTTTGTTCTGCGGAGGTTGGAAATATAAAATATAAAAACCCAGTAGGAGCTGGTACTAATCTGGTGGCAAAAGCAGAAATTGTACGTCGCCGTGGTAATAAGTTCTTTATTTGGGTCATTATAAGAGATAAAATAAAAGAAGTATTTCGCGCAAAATTTATTATGGAATCCGTAGAGAATAGGGTGTAGATTATGAAAATTGCAATAGACGCCATGGGTGGCGACTTTGCTCCATTGGAGACTGTACTAGGATCCATTGAAGCCGTACGAGCAAATGAGCACATTGAAGTGGTGCTCGTCGGCGATGAGCAGCAAATTTTTAATATATTAGAAGCTAATAATGAAGCTAAGAATCCACGCATTTCTGTACATCATGCCAGTCAAGTCATCGGTATGGATGAGCATCCAGGACAAGCATTGCGTAAGAAAAAGGACGCGTCTGTTGTGGTAGCAACATCTTTAGTTCGTGATAATATTTGCGATGCCGTAATTGCTCCTGGTAGCACAGGTGCTGCTGTAGCAGCTGCATTGTTTGGACTCGGTCGCATTAAAGGGGTTGATCGCCCAGTTATTGCTACTCCGATGCCAACAGTGAGTGGTATTACTGTTATGTTAGACTCAGGTGCTAACTCCAATAGTAAACCAAAACATCTTGTACAAGGTGCTTTGATGGGCTCTGAATATGCAAAACTTTTATTAGGTAAAGAGAATCCTACAGTAGGATTATTAAATATTGGCGAAGAAGCCACAAAAGGGAACGATGTCGTTCTAGCCACATATCCAATTTTGGAACGTATGAAAACCATCAATTTTAAAGGTAATATTGAAGGCCGTGATATTCCTAAAGGGGCCGTAGATGTTGTTGTATGCGATGGCTTTGTAGGTAATGTGGTACTTAAATTTGCGGAAGGTCTAGTAACAGGTCTTGCACAATTAGTAAAGGATAGCATCATGGCAGGGAGTATCTTTGCTAAGATTGGTGCTATGCTCGTAAAGCCAGCTTTGAAGAAGATGGCTAAACGCTTAGATCACACAGAAAATGGTGGTGCTCCACTCTTAGGGGTTAATGGGGTCTTTATGATTGCCCATGGTAGCTCTAAATCAAAAGAGATAAAGACTGCTATTGAAATTGCTGGAGATTTAGTAGAACGTAAAATTATTCAACACATAAGAGAAACAATGGATATTGAAGGAGCCTTGAAGTATGACTATGATGAGTAAACCAGTAGGAATCATTGGTACTGGGAGCTTCCTTCCTGACAATGTAGTAACAAACTTTGATCTTGAAAAAATGGTTGATACCAATGACCAATGGATTAGAGAACGTACTGGTATCGAAGAACGACGCATTGCACCGGAAGGTATGAATACATCCTATATGGCAACTGAGGCTGCCAAGAAAGCTATGCAAATGGCTAAGGTTACCGCAGAAGACATTGATATGATTATTTTTGCTACCTTAACACCGGATATGATTATTCCTTCAGCAGCTTGTGTATTACAAGCGAATTTAGGAGCTAAAAATGCAGCGGCTTATGATTTGCAAGCTGCATGTTCTGGCTTTGTTTATGGATTGATTACTGCAGCTAGCTATATTAGCTCTGGCTTATATAAAAAGGTACTCGTTGTAGGGGCTGAAATTCTCTCTCGTCGAGTGAATTGGAATGATCGTGGTACATGTATCCTCTTTGGTGATGGTGCAGGTGCTGCAGTAGTATCTGAAGTTCCTGAAGGTTATGGCATTAAAGGTGTTGATATGGGAGCTGATGGTACTGGTGGTCCATCTCTTTGTATTCCTGCAGGTGGTACGGCTGTAGTTGCCAATGACCAACGCGTTGAAGAAGGTTTAACATTCATTCATATGGA
Organism: uncultured Veillonella sp.; assembly: GCA_902477915.1. Lineage (GTDB taxonomy): Bacteria > Bacillota > Negativicutes > Veillonellales > Veillonellaceae > Veillonella. The sequence goes on along the minus strand of CABSJA010000003.1, from coordinate 14,937 downwards.
TGGCCCTGAAGTATATAAATTTGCTGTTAAAACGATGGGGCGTACGGTTCTAAGATCTTTAGAACGTGCTGGAATGGAACTTAATGAGTTAGACTTCTTCATTCCACATCAAGCAAATATTCGTATTATTGATTCGGCTGCAAAACGCTTACATATGCCGATGGAAAAAGTATTTGTTAATTTACATAAGTATGGTAATACATCTGCCGCGTCTGTAGCGATCGCTTTGGACGAAGCTAATCGTGAAGGACGTTTCAAACGCGGTGATAACGTTGCGTTTGCAGGATTTGGTGCAGGCCTAACTTGGGCTAGCCTTGTCTTGAAATGGTATTAAGGAGGACACATCAAGATGATTAAGACTGACATTTGTGATTTATTGCAGATTGAGTATCCAATCTTACAAGGTGGTATGGCTTGGCTCGGTACTGCAGAATTAGCAGCAGCCGTATCTGAAGCTGGTGGCCTTGGCATCATTGGGGCTGGTCATATGCCTCCTGATATTTTCCGTAATGAAATTCACAAATTAAAAGAGCGTACAAGCAAACCATTTGGTTGTAACATCATGCTCATGTCTCCATTTGTAAAAGAAGTTATGGAAGTAGTTGTGGAAGAACGCGTTCCTGTTATTACAACAGGTGCTGGTAATCCTGGCGTGTACATTCCAGCTTTAAAAGAAATCGGTACAAAGGTAATTCCAGTAGTTGCTTCCGTTTTGCTTGCAAAACGTTTGTTGCGTGGTGGCATTGATGCAATTATTGCAGAAGGTACAGAATCTGGTGGTCACGTAGGCGATATTACTACTATGGCATTGATTCCACAAGTAGTAGATGCTGTAGATGTTCCAGTTATCGCAGCTGGTGGTATTGCTGATGGCCGTGGTATGGCTGCAGCCTTTGCATTAGGCGCTCAAGCAGTACAAATGGGTACGCGATTCGTATTATCCGAAGAATGTATTGCTCATGAAAACTATAAAAATGCAGTATTGAAAGCAAAAGATCGTGCCACTGTTATGACTGGTTTAACAACAGGTCACCCTGTACGTATCATTGATAATGCATTAGCTCATAAATATAAATCCCTTGAATTTAGCGGTGGTTCCAAAGAAGATTTAGAAAACTTAGGTGCAGGCACACTTCGTAAAGCTGCTATTGAAGGTGATGTAAAAGAAGGCTCTGTAATGATTGGTCAAATCTCTGGCATGTTAACAGATGTTAAACCATGTGCAACTATTATCAAAGATATCATGGCTGAAACTGAAACTGTAATTAAAAAACTTCAAGGTCTTGGTAAATAAGGAGGCCCTTATGAAAACGGCATTTGTTTTTCCTGGTCAAGGTTCCCAAAAAGTAGGCATGTTACAAGATTTGTACAATGCATATCCTATTGTGAAACAACGTTTTGAAGAAGCTGACGAAGCGCTTGGTTATTCTATTTCCAAATTGTGCTTTGAAGGCCCTGATACTGAACTTGTTAAAACTGCTAATACACAACCGGCTATCTTAACTGCATCTGTAGCTTGCTATGAAGTTCTTAAAGAACAAGGCTTTACACCTGATATCGTAGGTGGTCATAGTCTTGGTGAATACAGTGCTCTTGTAGCGGCAGGTGTATTGAATTTTAAAGATGCTGTGTATGTTGTTCATAAACGCGGTGAATATATGCAAGAAGCTGTGCCATTGGGCAAAGGTGCTATGGCAGCAATTCTAGCTTTACCTCGTGAACAAGTTGTAGAAATTTGTAAAGAGGTTAACGATTCTGTTGGTTCTGTGCAAGCAGTTAACTTCAACTGCCCAGGTCAAATTGTTATTGCTGGTGAAACAGCAGCGGTAGAAACTGCAGCAGAAAAGATGAAAGAAGCCGGTGCAAAACGTGCTGTTATGCTTCCTGTAAGTGCTCCATTCCACAGCCGTTTGATGGAACCTGCAGCTCTACGTTTAAAAGAAGAGTTGGATAAAATCCAAGTGAGCGATGCTCAAATTCCTGTAGTGGCAAATGTGACAGGTAAAATTTTGACTAATGCAAACGATATTAAAGAATCCTTAGTTACACAAGCTGCAAATCCTGTATTGTGGGAAGATTGCGTAGCTGAAATGGTTAACTTTGGTGTAACTCGATTCGTTGAAGTAGGTCCTGGTAAAGTACTTACTGGCTTTACTAAAAAGATCAATAAAGATATGGAATTAGCCAATGTTGAAGACATTGCATCCTTAGAGAAAACGCTTGAATTTTTGAAAGGGGTTCGATAAAATGCATTTAGAGGGTAAAGTAGCCATTGTAACTGGCGCATCCCGTGGCATTGGTCGCGCTGTAGCTATCAATTTAGCACAATCTGGTGCTGATGTGGTCGTTAACTATAGCGGTAGCGAAGGTGCAGCTCAAGAAACTGTTGAAGCTGTACAAGCTTTAGGCCGTAAAGCCATTAAAATTAAAGCCAATGTAGCTAATGCTGATGAAGTTGCAGCTATGGTGGAAGAAGCTCATAAAGAGTTTGGTCACATTGATATTCTCGTAAATAATGCGGGGATTACGCGTGATGGTTTATTGATGCGTATGAAAGACGAAGATTTTGATGCTGTTATAGATATCAACCTTAAAGGTGTATATTTAGTAACTAAAGCAGTATCTAAAATCATGATGAAACAACGTTCTGGTCATATTATCAATATGACATCTGTTGTAGGCGTTATGGGTAATGCGGGTCAAACTAACTATGCAGCATCTAAAGCTGGTGTAATTGGTTTTACTAAATCCTGTGCTAAAGAATTAGCAAGTCGTGGCATTACTGTTAATGCTATTGCACCAGGATTTATCAATACTGATATGACTGATGTATTACCAGAAAAAGTTAAAGAAGCTATGGTTGCAGAAATTCCATTGGGTCGTATGGCTAATGCTGAAGAAGTAGCAACAGTAGCAACATTCCTTGCTAGCGATTTTGCTAACTATATTACAGGCCAAGTCATCAATGTAGATGGCGGTATGGTGATGTAGTTTCAAAATTAGACTATATATAAATACACTTTGAAAGGAGGTGAACCACCAATGAACACTTTCGATAAAGTAAAAGCAATCGTTGTGGAACAATTAGGCGTTGATGAAGCTGAAGTTACCATTGATTCTACATTCATCGACGACTTAGGCGCTGACTCCTTAGATATCGTTGAATTGATCATGGCATTCGAAGAAGAATTCAATGTTGAAATCCCTGACGATGTTGCAGAAAAAATCAAAACCGTTAAGGATACAGTAGAATATATTGATTCTGCTAAATAAGCTGTAAAGCTGACAATTCAGCCGTACGGGAGGCCGAGTGGCCTCCCAACCGGTTTTATTTACAGGAGGATTTGATAGTGAAGCTCCCTGAACTTCGCATTGGGAATCTAGTGGCCAAAGTACCTATTATTCAAGGTGGTATGGCGATTAGATTGTCTACAGCTCGCTTGGCGGCAGCCGTTGCAAATGAAGGTGGTATCGGCCTTATTGCAGCATCCGGTTTGCCGTTTGATGAATTACGATACGAAATACAATTAGCTAGAAAATTATCACCTACGGGTATTATTGGTATAAATGCGATGGTAGCAGCAACTCAATTTGCTGGTTTAGTAAAGACTGCCATCGAAGAAGGCATTGATCTTGTAGTAGCAGGTGCTGGTTTTTCAAGAGATATGTTCGCAATGGGCAAAGAGTCTGGTACGCCAATTGTACCAATTGTTTCGTCCGCAAAATTAGCTCGCATTTCTGAAGGTTTAGGTGCAGCAGCAGTAATCGTAGAAGGCTGCGAAGCTGGTGGCCACTTGGGGACGGATCGTTCCGCTCGAGAAATCGTTCCAGAGGTTGTAGCTGCTGTTAAAAACATTCCAGTTATTGGTGCTGGTGGTGTTCTTGATGGTCGTGACATCGTAGAAATGTTGAAATTAGGTGCTAGTGGCGTTCAAATGGGTAGCCGTTTTGCTGCTTCTGATGAATGTAATGCATCTGACGAATTGAAAAAAATGTATGTACGGGCTACTAATCCTGAGGATATTGTATTAATTCAAAGTCCTGTAGGTTTGCCTGGACAAGCAATTAAAAATAAATTTGCTGAATCTGTATTAGACGGTACTGTAGCACCTCCAACGGTGTGTGATAACTGTTTGAAACATTGTTCCCATAAATTCTGTATCATCCGTGCTCTTTCTCGTGCACAACAAGGTGATGTGGAAACAGGTTTGGTGTTCTCTGGCAATAATATGAGAAAAGTCGACAAGATTATGCCAGTTAAAGATATCTTTGCTCAACTAAAACAGCAAGTAGCAGAGATTGATTAATTTAAAAGGGCTGTATAGCTATAAGAGGTGGAATAATTGGAAAAACGTGTAGTAATTACTGGCTTAGGGGCAGTGACTCCTGTAGGTATCGGTAAAGAGAACTTTTACAATGCGTTATTGGCAGGTCAATCTGGTATTGGGCCAATTACACGCTTTGATGCATCTGACTATGCAACGCGTATTGCTGGTGAAGTAAAAGATTTTGATGTTACAAACTATGGCGTAGACAAGAAAGAAGCTCGTCGTATGGACCGTTCTGTAGAATTGGCTATCGGTGCTGCTGTTCTTGCTTGTGAAGATGCTGATCTTGATTTAGATAAACAAGATTTAGATCGTTGTGGTACTGTAGTTGGTACTGGTATTGGCGGTATCGACTCCATCCATGAAGTATATGAAACATTATTCGAAAAAGGTCCTGGCCGTGTAAGTCCATTTGCAGTTCCTATGATGATTGCCAATATGACATCTGCACGTGTATCCATCCGTCTTGGCCTTAAAGGTCCTGTTATTACAGACGTAACAGCTTGTACTTCTGGTACAAATGCTATTGGCGATGCTTTCCGTATTATCCAACGTGGTGATGCTGATATTATGTTTGCCGGTGGTACTGAAGCGGCTGTATCTCCTGCAGCTGTAGCTGGTTTCGCAGCTATGAAAGCTATGTCTACACGCAATGACGAACCAACAAAAGCATCTCGTCCATTTGACCGCGATCGCGATGGTTTCGTAATGGGTGAAGGTTCTGGTATCGTTGTTCTTGAAGAATTAGAACACGCAAAAGCTCGTGGTGCTCATATCTACGCTGAAGTTGTAGGTTATGGTACTAATGGCGATGCTTACCACATTACTGCACCAGCTCCAGGTGGTGTACAAGCTCGTAAATGTATGGAATTAGCAATTAAAGATGCAGGTATCGATCCTAAAGACGTTAACTACATCAATGCTCATGGTACATCTACTGGCCTTAATGACAAAAATGAAACATTGGCTATTAAAGAATTATTCGGCGATCATGCTAAAGACATCGCTGTTAACTCTACAAAATCCATGACAGGTCACTTGTTAGGTGCTGCTGGTGCTATCGAAACTATCGTTATGGCGATGGCTATCGAAACTGGCAAAGTTCATCCTACAATCAACTGTGACAACCCTGATGAAGGTTTGGATCTTGACTATGTTCGCGAAGGTGCACGTGACCTTCAAGTTAAATGTGCTCTTTCCAACTCTTTCGGTTTTGGTGGTCATAACGGTACACTTTGCGTACGCCGTTATGAAGGCTAATGGTAGCTGTTGAAGCGCATAAGAGTAAGATGACACAAGCTCGTGAAGAATCTCTTCATGGGCTTGTTGCTCGTTTAGACATACCTGTGTCAGATATATCCATTTTAGATTGTGCTTTTACACATACATCTTATGCGAATGAACATAAATCAAAGCATATTAATCACAATCAGCGATTAGAGTTTTTAGGCGATGCTGTTTTGGATCTTATTATTGGGGAATACCTATTTAAGACATATCCAGACATGGCCGAAGGTAATTTGACGAAAATTAAGGCCGCTACAGTGTGTGAAGATTCTTTAGCATCTGTAAGTCGTTCTTTGCAATTGGGGCAATATTTATTGCTCGGTCATGGTGAAAGTGCTTCTGGTGGCAATAATCGTAATTCTATTTTAGCGGATACCTTTGAGTCTCTCATTGGTGCTATCTATATTTCTACAGATTACCAAACGGCAATGAACTTCGTTTTAAAACATCTCATTACTTATATCAAGCAAGCTTTAGAAGGTAAACGGGGCAAGGATTATAAAACCTTGTTACAAGAATATGTGCAACGGGATGGTGATAAACATATCGTCTATCGTTTGCTCAGTGAAAGTGGTCCCGACCATGCTAAGACCTTCCATATGGTGGTCGAAATCAATGGTGTTACTTACGAGGCCGGCTCTGGTAAAAGTAAAAAAATTGCAGAACAACATGCGGCTCAATTAACGTTAGAAAAGTTAATGGCCAAATAGAAAAGCGCCTAATGGCGCTTTTTTCTGTATAATAGTATATAGAATAGTAAATATATTTATCTTATAATCGTTGTATCGAAAGCCTTATATCTTAATATATTAATTACATATCATAAGGATTAAATACATGGATATTAATATATTAATATAAAAGGTTTTGGCTGAGTTTATTTTATATAAGAAAGGAGAGTGACTATGAAACCATTTGGTATGATACCTTTTTTTATACCTCATGTAGGGTGTCCTTATGTATGTACATTTTGTAACCAGTCCCGTATTACAGGCCAATCTGGTATTAGTCACCTAACACCGGATTATATAAAAAAAACGATTACAGATTATATGGGTAAAAAACGAAATGATAAGTTTTGGGAGGTCGCCTTTTATGGAGGCTCTTTTACAGCCATTCATCGCGATTTGCAACATACCTTATTAGCACCAGCTTATGAGATGTTACAACAGGACATAATCGATGGTATACGTTGCTCTACACGGCCTGATGCTGTTGGGGATGAGGTTATCTCATTGTTACAATCCTATGGCGTAAAAACAGTAGAGCTTGGCGTACAATCTATGAATGATGGTATTTTAGTCGATGCTAAGCGCGGTCACACAGCACAAGAGGTAGTAGATGCTGTTGCGCGATTAAAGCAATGTGGAATGACTGTAGGTGTTCAGCTTTTACCAGGATTAAAAGGTGAAACTTGGGAAACCATTCTAGAAACCGCTATTGCTGTAGTTAAACTAGAACCAGATTTTGTTCGAATCTATCCTGTTCTTGTTATAGAAAATACAGAACTAGCAGATCAATATAGATCTGGTGAATATGAGCCATTAAGTACTGAGCAAGCTATTAAATATTGTGCATTCTTAAAGGAATGGTTTGAAGAACATAATATTGAAGTTATACGTACAGGATTACAAAGCACGGAAGAGCTCGATTCAGGCAATAGTTTGGTAGCAGGTCCCTATGAACCTGCTATGGGTGAGCTCGTTGTAAATGAACAATATAAACAACGTATTGAAAGATGTATTGATGAACATCTTTCTTCAGAAAATTTATTAGGAAAGCAAAATGATTACAATTTTTCTCATTTTGATTGTTACCATACCCATAAGGTAGGATGTAGATTTTATTCGGATAGTGGTAATATTTTTATGAAACATAGGATTGTAATTTCTTATCCTAGAAGCAGTACATCAAAGGTGCGAGGTCTCAAAAATCGCAATATTTTATATTTTCAAGAAATGTATCCTCAATTTAGCATAGATTGGTGTGAAGATAATACGAGAAATACTGTTCGTTGCTGTATTGATGGCCTACAATATATGTTATAATAAAAGATATGATTATTCGGGGTTGTTAGTAGAAAGGAGGCAGTCATGCAATTACTTCGGTTAGAATTAAAGGGCTTTAAATCGTTTGCAGATAAAACGGTTGTAAAATTCTCGCCAGGAATGACTGCCGTTATTGGACCTAACGGAAGTGGTAAAAGTAATATTACGGATGCTATGAAATGGGTTTTAGGGGAATCCAATGTCCGTAACTTACGTGGTCAAAAAGCAGAGGATATTATTTTCTCTGGTACGGAAAAACGTAAACCAATGAGTGCAGCTGAGGTTACACTTGTATTTGACAATAGTGACCAACAATTAGATGTAGATATGGCTGAGGTGGCTATTACACGCCGTATTTATCGTACTGGTGAAAGTGAGTTCCTTATCAATAAACGCTCTTGTCGTTTAAAGGATATTCATCTTTTATTAGCTGATACAGGCCTGGGGAAAGACTCAATGGCTATTATCGGTCAGAACCGCATTGATGCTATTTTGAATTCAAAGCCTGAAGAGCGTCGTTTGATCTTTGAAGATGTAGCAGGTATTTCTCGTTTTAAAATCAATAAAGAAGATGCATTGCGTCGTATTGCTAGCACAGACCGAAATATGGAACGCGTACGCGACGTAATGGCTACTATCGAAGAGCAACTAGGACCTTTGTCTGAAAAGGCGGAAAAGACTAAAAAGTATATGACCTTAAGTCGTACAAAGCGCGACTATGATGGGGCATTAGGCTTTCACAATTATAAGACCTCTGATCGTTTATTAACGCGTTTTGAAAATGATAATATTGCATTTAAGGATGAAGAGATTGAGCTTCAAACTGAATTGTCTAAATTGGAAGCTCGCCGTCATACCTTGCAATCCACATCAACAAAAGAGCAAGAACAACTCAAGTTGTGGGAAGCTCAGTATACGGAAAAGCAACGTGATGAAGAACGTTTAGCAGGTCATTTACGTCTGTTAGACGAGCAGTTGAAGACAGCTCGTCGTGAATTAGATGAAACATCTATGCGTATTAGCGAATTAGAAGCTACGCAAAAGGGCGAAGAACAACAATTGCGCATTTTAAATCAATTGATTCAAGATGAAAGTGCTCAACTAGTAGAGAAAGAATCTAAGCTAGAAGAGTTAGAGGCGAATTATAAAAAAGCTGTTGAAGATGTTAGTGCCGAGCAAGCAAAGTTCCAGTCCTTGCAGTCTAATCGAGAAGCCTTTGAGCAACATCAATTAGAACTTGTGAGCGCTATTGAAACAGCAAAAGCTAGTATTCGTAGCTTAGAAGCTCGTAAGGAAGAATCTACAAAACAATGTGAGGTTTTAAAGGCTGAAATAGGTCACGTAGATAGTGAATTACAAGCAGCTCGCGGTGAATTTGACACATTAGGCCAACAGTTTAATGCTATTTCTGCACAACGACAAGCCCTCGTTGATGGCGGTAAAGAAGCAGCCTTACAAGTTCGTGAAGAACGCAAAGAATTACAAAAATTACGTACCCAAGAGCAACGTGTTAAAGGTCGTATCGAATTATTAGCCCAATGGGAAGAACAACATGAAGGCTATTTAGAAGGTACTAAGAATATCCTAAACGGTAAAGGATCTTGGCGCGAACAAATTACAGGTGCTGTTGGTGATCTCTTTACGGTAGAAGATAAATATACTACGGCTATCGAAACGGCATTAGGTGGTAGTGTTAACCACGTTGTGACCACTACTGCTCGCGCTGCTGCCGAAGGCGTTAAGTATTTGAAATCTATCCAAGGTGGTCGCGTAACCTTCTTGCCGATGGATTCTGTAAAAGGAAAACCTTATGATACGCCGGCTTTACATGAAAGTTGTGTAATCGGCACTGCTGTTGATTGTATTTCCTTTGATAATACATACGCTCATATTTTCCAATACTTATTGGGGCGCACCTTGGTAGTATCCTCCATGGATGATGCTATTGGTCTGCAAAAAAAATATAATCAACAATTGCGTATCGTTACGCTTACAGGGGAACAATTCCAACCTGGTGGCTCTTTAACTGGTGGTGCTACAAAGCGTAAGCGTGCCTCTGTATTGAGCCGTAAGGAAGAGGCGGTTAGCCTTGAACAAGAGCTATTGCAAATTGAAGAACAAATTCGTTCCTTAACAGCTAGCTTGGAAAACCTTGAAAAACGGGTTGACGAAGCTGAAAAAGAACGAGGTGCCCTTGATGAAAGCTATCAACATACGAACTTACTGTATGTGGCTAGCGAAACAAAGGTACAAAATATTCAAAATCAAATAGATCGTAAGAAGCGTGTTCTCTGTGAAGAAGAGCAACGTTTATTACAAATCGATATTGATTTAGCTAGTACAACGGCTAACTTGAAAGACCAAGAAACAGCATTGGCTTCTTTGCAAGAAGACCACGGTGTAGAGGGCAATCAAGGGGCCTTAATGGAGCGTTTAACTGTATTACAAAAGGTACAGCAAGAGGCGTATGAAGCTTTCACAGAGGCACGCCTCACCTGTGATACGTTGCGACAAACCATTAAGGAACGTGTAACTCAGCGAGAACAACGTAATCAATCCATTGCTAACATTGTAGAGCGACTAACACCGTTACGTAATTTGTTAATTAGTACTACAGAGCGTTGTGAAGTGGAGTTACCTAAGGCTAAGGAATTGGCTGATCGGGAACTAGCTGTGGCTACAGCGGAGGTTGAACGATTGCGAGCTCTTCGCGATGAGGCCTATGAAAATACGTCTACAGGTCGCGAGGAATTGGAAGCTATCTTGAGCGAACAAGACCGGTTAAACCAACGTTATAAAGTAGTTCAAGGTCGACTCGTCGATATGGAAGGTAAGATTACACGTCATCGCATGGATTGTGAGCGCTTTGTAGAAGAACTACAAGAGTTAGGCTTTACCTTAGAAGATGCGCAGGCTCTTCGCATTGAAGGCTCTGTAAACGATTGGAAGGATGAGCAGGCTCGCTTGATGGCAGAAATTGCTGAACTAGGCCCAGTCAATCCGAACGCTGTTGAAGAATATGAAGAAACTAAAGAGCGTTATGATTTCTTAACTACACAGTTAGCAGATTTAGATACGGCGAAGGAGCAATTGCAAGCTGTTATTGCTGAAATGGATAAGGCCATGAGTACACAGCTATACGATGTATTAGATGTGGTAGGTCGCAGATTCCAAGAGGTATTTAGCCAACTGTTTGGCGGTGGTACAGCTCAAATTGTACTGACTGATCCAGATAATATCTTAACTGGTGGTATCGATTTCTACATTCAGCCGCCAGGGAAGAAGCGACAACAATTGACCTTGTTATCCGGTGGAGAGCGTGCCCTTACGGTTATTGCTTTATTGTTCTCGTTCCTAGACTATCGTCCAGCTCCATTCTGTGTGCTTGACGAAGTTGATGCAGCGCTTGATGAAGCCAATGTAGAACGATTTAGTTCTTACTTAAATCGGGTAAATAAAGAAACACAATTTATCGTAGTATCGCATCGTAAAAAGACGATGGAAGCTGCCGAAGTATTACAAGGGGTGACCATGGTTGAACGGGGCGTATCGCGATTATTAACAGTAGCATTTGAAGATGTGAAGGAGGATCTAGCATAATGGCATTTGGATTCTTTGATAGAATTAAAGAGGGCTTGGAGAAAACTCGTAAGTCTTTTGTAAAAAACGTAGAAAGTATCGTTATCGGTTATGCTCAAATTGATGATGATTTCTTAGATGATTTAGAAGCAGTTATGCTCACTAGTGACTTAGGTCCTAAAACGACAGAATACTTGATGAGAGAAATTCGTCGTGGTGTAACGGAAGGTATCATCAACAATACGGGTGATGTAATGCCGTTTATGGAAGACCGCATCACAGAAATGTTAGTTGACCAAGAGGATGAAATTACACTTCATCATCCAGAGGTTATCCTTGTAGTTGGGGTAAATGGTGTCGGTAAAACTACGACTATTGCTAAGTTAGCTAACTATTACACTAAAGAAGGCAAAAAGGTAATTATCGCTGCAGGTGATACATTCCGTGCCGCTGCGGCTGATCAATTGTCTATCTGGGCAGATCGCGTAGGTGTACCTATCGTTAAACATAAAGAAGGGGCTGACCCTGCAGCTGTTGTATACGATGCAATGGAAGCGGCTAAAGCTCGTAATGCAGACCTCGTTATTGTAGATACAGCAGGTCGTTTACACACTAAAGTCAATCTTATGGAAGAACTTAAAAAGATGGGCCGCGTAGCGAATAACCACGTAGAAGGGGCTCCGCATCAAACATTGCTCGTGTTAGATGGCACTACAGGTCAAAATGCAGTAAGCCAAGCTAAATTATTTGGTCAAGCCGTACCAGTAAATGGTATTGTTGTGACTAAGCTTGATGGCACAGCAAAAGGTGGCGTAGTTATCTCTATTAAAGAGGAATTAGGCGTACCTGTTCGCTGGATCGGCGTCGGCGAAGGCATGGATGACTTGCGTCCATTTAATGCAAAAGAATTTGCTAATGCACTATTTAATAAAGGAATGATTCAAGGTGACAAATAAATATAACCGGGAATTCTTACTTGAATATGTAGAATCTGAAAATAAAAAAAATGAATGTAATGTTAGCCTAGAAAATATGAATAAGATTGTTAGCTTAATCGAGTATTTTGGCATTGAATTATATCGTCCTATTACAAGATTACTACTTTCAAACTGGGAAGAAATTACAGAACGTATTAATAACTATACTGAGTCAGATTGGATGATGGCTGATGAAATCCAAAAAACAACGCCTACATTAGATCGCTTTTCTATTGCTATGCTCATTGAAGTATTAGAAGGTGAGGATACTTTGAACCAAGCAGAAAATGCGGGTCGTCGTTTAACGGATGCAGAAATGAAGGCTATTCGTAAACATCAGGATGAACAGTAATGAAACATAATACATATAATTACGAAGGGGGCCAACCATTTAAAGTGGAGGCGCCCTTTACGCCTACAGGGGACCAACCAACTGCGATTCAGTCTTTAACAGAAGGCATTGAACGCGGTGAATGGGCCCAAGTCTTGCTCGGTGCTACTGGCACAGGTAAGACCTTTACAATGGCAAAGGTTATCGAGGCGGTACAAAAACCGACATTGATTATTGCGCACAATAAAACGTTGGCTGCTCAGCTATGTAGTGAGTTTAAAAGTTTCTTCCCTAATAATGCGGTAGAATACTTTGTATCTTACTACGATTTCTATCAACCAGAAGCATATATTCCTTCTAGCGATACGTACATCGAGAAGGATGCGTCTATCAATGATGAAATCGATAAACTGCGACATAGCGCTACGATGAGTCTCTTTGAGCGCCGCGATGTGATCATCGTTGCCTCTGTTAGCTGTATTTACGGCTTAGGTGACCCTGAGGACTACTCTGAACTGGTGTTATCCTTGCGCTTAGGTCAGACGAAATCTCGTGATGAAATTCTATCCAAACTAGTAGATATTCAATATACGAGAAATGATATGAATTTTATCCGCGGTACCTTCCGTGTACAAGGGGATACTATCGAGATTTTCCCTGCCGCTTATAGTGAAAGAGCCATTCGAGTGGAACTCTTTGGCGATGAAATCGATCGCCTCGTTGAAGTAGATGCTTTGACTGGTGAAGTGATTGCTGAACGTAAGCACGTTGCAGTTTACCCAGCATCTCACTATGTAACAACGAAAGATAAGATGCGTATTGCTGTAGAGCGTATTGAAGCTGAGTTAGAAGAACAGTTAGCTAAGTTGAAAGCTGCTGACCGTCTATTGGAGGCTCAACGTCTTGAACAGCGTACCCGTTACGATATAGAAATGATGCAAGAAATGGGCTATTGCTCAGGCATCGAAAACTATTCCCGCCACATGTCTGAACGTAAGGCTGGAGAAGCTCCATATACATTGATAGATTATTTCCCAGATGATTTCCTCATCATGGTGGACGAGTCTCATGTAACCATTCCTCAAATACGTGCCATGTACAATGGTGACCGGGCGCGTAAAGAATCGCTCATCGAATATGGCTTCCGTCTACCGTCTGCGCTTGATAATAGACCGCTACAATTCGATGAATTCGTAGAACGTATCAATCAAATCGTCTATGTATCAGCAACACCTGGTCCATATGAAATGGAAGTACAAACGAATATTGCGGAGCAAATTATCCGTCCTACTGGTCTACTTGATCCATCCATTGAGATTCGTCCTATTAAGGGACAAATGGACGACTTGCTCGGTGAAATTCATAAGCGTGCTGCCAAGAATGAGCGTGTCCTCGTTACGACCTTAACAAAGAAAATGGCAGAGGACTTAACAGAATTCTTGAAGGAAATGGGCGTCCGTGTTCGATACCTCCATTCGGATATCGTTACCATCGAGCGTGCCGAAATTATTCGGGACTTACGAGCTGGTGTATTCGATGTACTAGTTGGTATTAACTTGCTTCGTGAAGGTCTTGATATGCCAGAGGTTTCTTTAGTGGCTATCTTAGATGCGGATAAGGAAGGTTTCTTACGTTCTGATACGGCTATGATTCAAACTATTGGTCGCGCCGCTCGTAATGTGAATGGTCACGTTATCATGTACGCTGATCGTATAACAGGTTCTATGCAGCGTGCCATTGATGAAACAGATCGTCGTCGTGCCGTACAAGAGGCTTATAATATTGAACATAATATTACGCCTAAGTCTGTCTCTAAAGATGTAAAAGAGCTTATTGAGTTGACGAAAATTGAAGAAGATATGGTCACCGATGGAAAGGACTTTTCACCGAAGAAAGGGAAAAAGAAATCCTCTACAACGGGTATGGACCATGGACACGAACTATATGCACAAGATATATCTAGTCCTAAGGTGGCAGATATAACGCCGGAAGAGTTATTCAATAAAATTGAAGATCTTGATCGTCAAATGAAGGCCGCTGCAAAGCAGCTTGAATTTGAAAAGGCTGCAAAACTTCGTGATCAATTAGGGGAACTACGTCAACAATGGTCCGATATGCATAGTGCAGGTGAAAGCAAGTTAAAAAAACCTGCATCTAGCAAGGGTAAAAAACGTACAAGTTCAAAGAGTAAATAGATTGTAATAAAACACATAGATTATATAGACTATATGTGCGATAATATACATATATTATTTCATGTTAGTAAACAAAGAGATGATGCCGATTGGTATCATCTCTTTAAATAGGGAACATAATGAAAGATCAATTGATAGTAAAAGGTGCGCGTCAGCATAACCTTAAAAATATAGATATATCCTTACCACGGG
>CABSJA010000002.1 GCA_902477915.1 uncultured Veillonella sp. | reverse complement strand
CATGCTATTTTTTGGAATTATGAAGAGTTATTAATGAACTTTATATGGGAAAAAGGCTTGTTTATATCGTAAAACTTTGATATGCTATGCGGGTAATCAACAATATAAATTTTTCTTAAATTGAATCAAATATATTTCTTATGTGAGAAGTGAGAAGTATATTTTATCAGCCCGAGGAGAGAGGCGGAACTTAGAGAGGTTGAAAAATTGTATTGTGTTTGGTTAAGAATTTTAATTTAGTGAGGGTGTAAGATGAGAGAAAACAAACATTCCAAAAAATTAGCGTTTGCTGTATTGGCTGCTGCTGCAGCTGTAGGTGCTACTGTTGCTCCTGTAAGTGCAGCAACACCTGTATCTACAGCAGATGGTTTTATTTTTGCAGCCGTAGGTGATCAAGCTGGTCAAACCCCAGATACTACACATAATAGTATTTCTTATGGTACTGTTGCAAATGGTACAGCTACTAGCATCGCTGTAGGTCAAGGTAATACAATTACAAGCGCTAATGGTTCTAGCAGTGCATACGGTAACCAAAACTCCATTAATGGTAACCAAGCTAATGCTTTCGGTGATGGCAATACTGTAACAGGTGCATTTGCACAAGCTTTCGGTGATAGCAACGTAATTAACGGTACAAATGCTATCGGTTATGGTTATAACAATACTGTAGCTGGTACAACTACAAACTACCGCGATCGTACTTTCGATAATGAACCTGATTCAGCTACACTTCAAACTGGTTCTTGGAACAGTAATTCTGTAGCTATCGGTTCTAAAAACACTGCATTAGGTAGCTCTGCATTGGCAGTAGGCAACGAAGCAAAAGCTAAAATGAGCGAATCCGTTGCTATCGGTCATGAAGCTCAAGCTGACAAAACTTGGGGCATTGCAATCGGTACTCGTGCAACAGCTTCCGATGTACGTTCTTTAGCTCTTGGTCACCAAGCAAAATCCGCTGGTTACAAAGCTAATGCTATCGGTGCTGATGCTACAGCTAATGGCAACCATGCTAATGCTATTGGTTCCTCTGCAACAGCTACTGGCGATCATGCACAAGCATTCGGTGCTGGTGCTCAAGCAACAGGCGTACGTACTAACGTATTCGGTTCCGATGCAGCTGCAACTGCTGATTACAGCATTGCAATCGGTAACAAAGCTAATGCATCCACTGCAAACTCCATTGCATTAGGTGCTAACTCCACTACTCGTTCTGCAACAAGTGTAACTAACGCAACTGTAGCTGGTCATACATTTGGTGGCTTCGCTGGTACTAGCCCTGTAGGCTCTGTATCCGTTGGTAAAGCTGGCCAAGAACGCCAAATTCACAACGTAGCAGCTGGTAAAATTTCCGCTGATTCCACAGATGCTGTAAACGGTAGCCAATTGTACTCCGTAGCAAATGATTTACAAACTCAAATCAACAACTCCACACCAGGTCAAATCAACAATAATATTACTAACTTGAACAACCGAGTTGGCAATGTTGAAAAACGCGTTAATAAAGTAGGTGCAGGTTCTGCTGCATTGGCTGCATTGCATCCATTAGACTTCAACCCAGATGACAAATGGACAATCGCTGCTGGTTATGGTCACTACCACAATGCTAACTCCGCTGCATTGGGCGCTTTCTACCGTCCTAACGAAGACACAATGTTCTCCGTTGGTGGTACTGTAGGTACTGGCGAAACTCAATTGAACGCGGGTGTATCTATTCGTCTTGGTAAACGTTCCCCTGAATCCCGTTCCCGCGTAGCTATGGGTCGTGAAATTGCTGAATTGAACGCACGTCTTCAAGATATGGAAAACAAATATAACAACTTGTTACAAATCTTGACTCCACATGCAATTGATCCTAGCAAAACTGCTGAATTCCCAGACGTTCCTCGCAACCACTGGGCTTACCAATATATTAGCCAATTGGCTGGTAATGGTATCCTTGTTGGCTACCCTGATGGCACATTCAAAGGCGACGTTAAGATGACTCGTTACGAATTCGCTACTATGTTGTACCGTGCACTTCAAAATGGTGCTCCTATCGATGACAACATGAAACGTGCTATGAACGAATTTGGTCCTGAATTACAAAATATTCGTCTTAACCACTTCCGTGTTGATCGTATTTCTGGTGCTGACAACGATCGTCATAAAACAGAACGTGTTCGCGTTAACAACGAACCTAAAACTCAACGCGACGTATACGGTTCCCGTATTAATCAATAATATATTGATAACTTCCCCTCGAGCTTGTGAAAGCTCAAAAGCAGGATGTATCCTAGTGATACATCCTGTTTTTTTATGCTTATATAGAAATTGATATATTAACCCTGAAATATAAATAGTAAAATTAATATTTATACACATTGTGTATATTAGATAACTTTTACAATAGAAAAAATACTAGTATTACAATATATCATTCTATATTTCCTTATTGGATATAAAAACTTCACATAATATTTATGTAAAAATATTGAAAGTAAATACATATAGGTGTATAATAACGTTCATAAGTAATAAATATACATAGTTTGTGAATAAAAATATAGATATGAGGGAAAGACCATGAAAGAATTTAGACAATTAACTGTAGCAGATACAGCAGAATATCATAAGGTATTAATCGACGGCTATGCAGCGATTAAGGACTATCCGATTACATTCGATGCTATCGATTTTACAGAGGAAGAATCCAAAGAATGGATCGAGACCTATCCTGTATATGGATTGTATATTGATGGACAACTTGTAAGCTCTATTACATTCTGTATGCCGTGGGTGAAATATTCTACACCGGATAAATTTCCACACATCGCTCACTTTGTAACCGCACCAGAGTTTAAAGGAAAAGGTTATGCTCGGGAAACTCTTGGCTATGCTGAAGAATTATTGATTAACCAATTTAAAACGCCTGCTGTTACATTGGGGACTGCAAAAGAACATCCATGGTTGCCTAAAATGTATGAGTCCTTTGGCTTTAAGGCCTATGACAAAGTTCATTTTAGAGGTAAACAACATACTACCATACTTTTCAAAAAGGATTTATTATAGAAAGCAAACCTTATACACTACTTACCTTTGATTTAGCATGTCTTTATAATGCGACATAATAACAGAATCAAATGTAATTGATGTATAAGGTTTATTTATTTATGCAAAAAATATATGTTTGGGTATATAATGTAAACATATGTAGTATGTCTGTGGACTATAGGATAGGGTCATGGATGTTTTTTGGAAAGGATGTGAGACTATGTTAGTCTTATCTGGTATTTTAGTGATGGTCATCGGTCTGATGCTGCGCTTTAATGCCTTGTTAGTTGTCGTAGCCGCAGGTTTTGTAACGGGCCTTGCAGGTGGTCTCAGTATCAACGATATCGTTGGTGCCATTGGGGAGGCTTTCGTTAAAAATCGTTATATGTCATTATTTATTTTGATTTTACCTGTTATTGGTCTTATGGAACGTCATGGCTTACGTGAACGGGCAGAAATTTTGATCGGCAAGATCAATGCTGCTACGGCTGGTCGTATCTTTATGATTTACTTATTTGTGCGCCAAGTAACTGTAGCTTTTGGTATTAACATGTCCGGTATGGTTGCCATGGTACGTCCGTTGATCGCACCTATGAGTGAAGCTGCAGTAGCTCAAGGTCACCCAGTATCTCAACGTACTCTTGATAAGGTGCGTGGTATAGCTGCTTCTGCAGATAATATAGGCAATTTCTTCGGTCAAAACTTGTTCCTTGCTGCTGGTGGGTTATTGCTTATCAAAGGTGTTATGGAACAATTAGGCTATTCTGTAGAGTTAACAGATATGGTGTTATACGGATTGCCAACTGCTGTTTGTGCCTATATCGTTAACTTCATTCGCTTTATTATCTTTGATAAAACAATTCAAGCCTCTGTAGCTCGTGACGAAGAGGATATGAAAGCTGGTAAATTAGTACCTAATGAATTTAATATCCTTGTTACACCAGAAGAATTAAAGAAGGAGGCTGAATAATATGTTAGAACTTATCTATAAAATGCAGCCCTTAGATTATGTATACCTTCTCGTAGGGATCATCTTATTTATCTTTGCCATTCAATCATTTTTAGATAAAGAACATAAATATCGTATCGGTACAGGTTTATTCTGGCTCTTGTACAGCGTGTCCTTTATCTTTGGTTCTTATCTATCAAAGGAAATAAATGGCTGGCTCGTTATCGCCATGGCTGCTATCGTCTTGGTAAAACAACTCGGCAAAGGTCATTACTTTGAATCTCCTATTGAATTCAAAAAAGACGAAGCAGTCCGTATTGGTAATGTTATTTTCGTACCGGCTTTACTTGTTGGTATCATCACATTCATCATTGGCTTCTTTACTAAATTAGGGGCTCTTGTAGGCATTGGTATTGCCGCAATCATTGCTATGGGTGCTGCTCTTTACATCACTAAGGGTTCATTTAATCAAGGCTTCCATGAAGGTCGTCGTCTTATCGATGCTATCGGTTGGACTGCTATCTTGTCCCAATTATTAGCGGCCCTAGGCTATCTATTTAATTTGGCTGGCGTTGGTAAAATTATCTCCAGTGCTGTAGCTAGTGTGGTGCCTGCAGATAATGTATTCCTCATAGTTGTAGCATACTGCATCGGTATGGTCATCTTCACAATGATCATGGGTAACGCTTTTGCAGCCTTTGCGATGATTACAAGTGCTATCGGTGTTCCAATGCTCGTTGTAGCTCATGGTGCAAACCCAGCTGCTGTTGGTGCTATCGCAATGCTTGCTGGCTATTGCGGTACTTTGATGACACCTATGGCGGCCAACTTTAACATCGTACCGGTAGCGCTCCTCGAAATGCGCGACCAATACGGCGTTATTAAAGCACAACTTCCAATTGCATTAATTATGCTCGTATTGAACATCCTATTAATGTATTACTTTATTTAACCTTTATCTTTGAAAGAACGATATTCTTATGAAAGCGGATGTTATATACAATCTGCTATGATATGGTTTTGGTGTATGATTGTCTTTATGAAAACATGTGCTTATTGATATAAATCATAGAATTTCGTTATGAGGTAGTGTGATGAAAACAATTTTGATTACCGGTTTTGATCCATTCGGCGGTGAACCTATTAATCCTGCTTGGGAAGCGGTAAAAACAATGGATGGTTATACCGATGGTGACTACAAGGTAGTGACTCAAATGGTTCCTACTGTACGTTACAAATCTGTTGATACTGTGAAAGCAGCGGCTGAAGAGTGCCAACCAGATTTCATTCTATGTGTTGGTCAAGCAGGGGGGCGCCCAGATATTACAGTGGAACGTGTTGCTATTAACTGCGATGACTTCCGCATTCCAGACAATGGAGGCAACCAACCTGAAGATGAACCTGTTGTAGCCGATGGCCCTAGTGCATACTTTGCGACATTACCAATTAAAAATATTGTCAATGCATTGCACCAAAATGGCATCCCTGCAAAGGTTTCTAATACAGCAGGTACCTTTGTATGCAATCACTTGATGTATGGCGTATGTCATTATGCGGCACAAAAGGGCAATATTAAGGCGGGCTTCATGCATATTCCGTACTTGCCATCTCAAGTGGTGGATAAACCAAATCAACCAAGTATGGCTGTTGAAACTGTACGTGCCACATTGGAAACCATCGTTCACGTATTAGCTCATGGTGAAAGCTACAAGGCACAAGATATTAACTATACAACACCTCATGAATAAGAGTTTTAGACGTAATAGTCTATAATTCTAGAGGTCTATGTAGGGCTAGATTTAGCTTTCAATTACTATGTAATATAAGATTTAGCCCTACATTGCTATATTGTTTTGTAATGTATTTCAGTACATAAAATAACATTAATCTATAAGATATTGTGTGATATCTATATGAGAGAAGGTCTTTTTAATGAATAAAAAGTTGGTAGCAAGTTTAGTTTCCTGTATGGTATTGGGTTCTGTAAGTGTGTATGCAGCTAATCCATTTTCCGATGTAGATGCTTCTAGTTGGGCGTACCAATCTGTTGAACAATTAGCAAATGCAGGTATTATTAATGGATACCCTGATGGAACTTTCAAAGGCAATAATCCTATTACGCGTTATGAAATGGCTCAAATGGTAGCTAAAGCGATGGCTAACCAAGATAAAGCCAATGCGGAACAACAAGCGATGATTAATCGATTGGCCGACGAATTTGGAAATGAACTCAACACATTAGGTGTGCGAGTAGCCAAATTAGAAAATCAAGTAGGGAATGTAAAGGTAACTGGTAACTACCGTTTGCGTTACCGCGGCAGCGAGTTGAAAAATGATACCTATGCGTATGGTAAGCATTCTTCCTTTGATTATCGTGCTCGTGTAATCTTTAATGCTAAGGTTAACGATAAAACCGATGCTGTTGTACGTATTCAAGGTTCTAGCGAATTCGGCAATAGCAATGCTACACAAGGTAAAATTAATCTTGCCTATGTAGATCATCATTTCGGTAAAGATACAACCTTGCGCGTAGGTCGTCAACTCTATACACCAGGTCTAGGCCTCATGTATGATGATCTCGTTGATGGTGCTCGCCTCATGTACAAACATGGTAAGCTCGATGTGTCTGCTAGTTATGGTTACTGGTTGGGTGGTGCTCCTACTTACCAAATTAGAGAAAATACAGTCACTGCAGCTATGGTTGAAGTTAAGGGTAAACTTAATAAACATGTTACCCTTGGTGGTATGTATGGTCGTTTCCACGATGGTAAATTGTACCAAGGCCAAGATGTGGATGCGTTGACAGGTAAACAAGTTAAATCCTTCATTGACTCTCCATACAAAAATATTTGGGGCCTCAATACAAATATGAACTTTAACCGTTGGAATGTATTCGGCGAATGGCTTACAGCTCCAGGCGTTTCCGACTCTCATGCTTGGATGGCTAGCCTTGGCTATGGTAATTATGACATTAAGAAAGCTCATACCTATAGCGTACGCGGTCAATACTACTACCAAGAAGGAAACTCTCCAATCTTCAGTAGTGCCTTTGCACCTGCGTATAGCTTCTACAATCAACATTATGTAGATAATAAGGGCGTAGCTCATGTACGCAATGGTTTCAAAGGCTTCGTAGCGAATGTAAACTACGTACCATTCCAAAACGTATCTATCGGTGCTTACTATGGCTTCGGCAATAAAGATATGGATGGTAATACATTAGGCGATTACTGGCGTACAGATGTAAACTTCATGTTCTAATATATGTAGTTTGCATAACACATAATGGTTATATAAGATACATATTGTTATTTAATGGATCATGAACGCATCATGTTTATATAGCATGTAAT
This sequence comes from uncultured Veillonella sp., assembly GCA_902477915.1. Lineage (GTDB taxonomy): Bacteria > Bacillota > Negativicutes > Veillonellales > Veillonellaceae > Veillonella. The sequence goes on along the minus strand of CABSJA010000002.1, from coordinate 71,151 downwards.
GTTTATATAACACATAATCTAAATAAAGCTCGAGTTATATCTAGAAAAGATGTAGCTCGGGCTTTTTGGTTTTATATGGCATTGTTATTTAAACCTTTATATACATTAGTAATGTTTTAAAAATTATCGATACTATTTCGTTAATACATGTAATGTTATAATAAATGAAAATATTACTATTTGTGGAGTGTGAATAGGATGTATGAAATCGTAAATGAACCAAATTTAACAATTGCTTTTGATATGGATGTAGAGCTATCTGAATTTGGTGTATTTGGCGTATATATTAAACGAGGCTATAATATCTGTTCTGGCTATATTGATCCTAGTGATTGGTCCGGAATTCGTAAAGGCTATCAAGAATTAGTTGATTTGTATGAGAACTGTAAAGGCAAAGCAACCTTTACCTATGTATTAACTGGGGAAGGGGATATTCTTACATTCTCGTTAGATCAAAAGGGTGCTTTGGCGATAGATATTACTATTTGTACTACTTACAATTACAAATGTAATATGACTATTGAAAGTTTAGATCAAACGTATTTGCCAAAATTCATTGGATTTTTCAAAGAATTTTTGGAACGAGAACCAAAATAAAAAGAGTCGCATCATTAGGATGCGACTCTTTTTTGTACCCAATTTCTATTTACAATTATTTTGTAACAACTTTAAGATCTACAGGGATTTTAGCTTCTACAGCTTCGCCTTTGATAACTTTTTGAGCAGTATCGATAGCGATTTTACCCATTTGGTCTGGTTGTTGAGCAATTGTTGCAGCCAATGTGCCGTCTTTAACAGCTTTGTCTGCATCAGCAGTACCGTCAAAGCCTACGATGAAGATTGTTTCGCCTGCCGCCGGACGTTTATCGGCGAGCACTACAATATCCATGTTGCAACTACCAATAACAACAATGCGATTCATAATAACTCCTTAATCAGCCTCAGCCCTAAGTGGGATTAAAAATGGGCATTATTAATTTTTATACATAAATTTCTCGACGTTTTATGCGGAGAAATGTATATATAAATGGTATAGATAACCGCATAGGCGTTTACTTTCACATATCTATTAGTATAACTTAATCATTTATTAGGATAGCGTAAATAAGCAACTTTATCTATATAAATAACTATAAAATATGGGAATAAGAAAAGGTATATCCAAAATCTATGTTACATGAGTAAAAATGTACCGATTAGATTTTGGATATACCACAAAAAAGACTACCTACAATAGTAGATAGTCTTTAGCTATTTATATAGTTATAAATTAGTGAAAGCTTGGTTTGTCGTAGTGCGTGCCTGGTTCGCCAATACCGATGCTTGCACGGTGGAATGGGGTTTCATCATCTACATGTAAGATGTCGAAGATGGCTTTTACTACAGCTTCCCGTGTAACTTGGGCATCGTTAAATTGAACGCCTTCAGGAATGAGCTCATAATTTGTATTTTCTGGATCATTGTAGAGCCATGTGAGGCGCAAGATTGTGTAGTTTAAGTTAGATTCGCGCAACACATTGCGTGCTTGACGTTCGCCTTGAACATAGCTAATAGGCAAGCTGTCGAAGGTCCATTTTTCAAGTGCTGCAGGGAATTCACCAGAAAGACCAGCCATAGAAAGGCCGATGACACGGCGTATATTTTTACGGCTCAATGCTTTCACAATAGCCGCCATATCGCTGCCAGATTCCATAGCACCTACAAATACAATCTCTGCATTTGTTACCGCTTCCTCTAATTTAGCAGGGTTTTGGAAGGATCCCTCGATGACTGTAACGCGTTCATGCTCTAAAATTTCTGGATGTAAACGAGTACTCAATTGGCGACCATATAATGTAAGGTGCATATCTGTATATGTTAATAATGTAGCAGTCAACTTTTGTGCAATTTGGCCAGCGGCCCCTAAAATTGTAATATATTTGTACATATAGACCTCCTATGTCCTAGGCATAAGTATTTGTATGCATTATATCACAACTATATGACGAGAAAGTGAGAATAACAATTTAATTAATAGCTAGAATTTCTTTTGTTGTTATAAGATACTCAAATCGATTTTTTCAAATTTTAGAGATACGCTGTAAAATTTGATGTTGAATTTACATGATAATTTAACTACAATAATGATAAGATATTAGAAAAATGAGTTTTATATCACTAAAAGATTTTGGAGGTGATAGTATGCCGAATATAAAACCTATTTCAGATTTACGTAATTATTCTGAAGTTTTACGTGATGTTACTATAGATAGTCCTGTATTTTTAACTAAAAATGGTAGAGGTAGATATGCAATTATGGATATTCAAGATTATGAACGTGTAATGGCTACTATAAAACTTATGGGGGCTTTAGAGACCGGTCGTAAATCTGGTGAAGAACAAGGCTGGATTTCATCAGAGCAACTAAAGAGTGAATTGGGGATTTAATTATGAATAATCAAATTAGCTATGCACCAAAAGCACGAGAAGATTTGCTAGAAATAAAATCTTTTATAGAAGAAGAAACCGGTGATATTGAGTTAGCTAAGAAAACCGTTTCGGATATAGTGACTACGAATGACTCGTTGAGTATATTTCCAGAAATGGGGCAGCGATTATTGATTAATCTAGAAAGCAAAATTGAATACAGATATTTACTTTGTCATAATTATTTAAGTTTTTATCGTTATTTAGACCGGACTATCTATATTGATAGAATATTAAACAGTAGACGTGATTATCTTAGAATACTATTAGATGAAGTACATTAGTTATTAAAAGCACTATCGTTAATAGATGGTGCTTTTTATCATATGATAAACATACTATCTATAATAGTATCTTGCCTTTCACAAATCTCTGAAGAATGTTACAATAGACACTATATATTCATTTTTAGAAAAGAGGCTATTATGGAACGGATTCAAGATCTTGTGTACACGCATGTGCAGGGTGGCCAGTTTAGATGGGTTACTGTCAGCACATTGATGCTCGCATTGGGCACGATATTGCATTTGGTGAGCCCTAGTGTGGCTGGGGTAACGCCGAACTGGACGATTGCTACGTACTGCGTAGCTATTTTATTGACTCGCCCTAGTTTGAGTCAAACATTAGGGATTGGCCTTGTAGCGGCCCTCATTAACGTATTGACGTCTAAGTCAGCATTTCCTTATGGTAACTTGTTATCTGAACCAGGCGGTGCGTTGACAGCGGCTCTCGTAACACGTGCGATGTTATCTATGAAGTTCCGTAAAATTGGTGGTTTCGATTTAACACCAATCGTATCTGGCTTCTTAGCAACTGTTGTATCTGGTGGTATCTTCGTTACCCTCTTATGGCAAGTGCTTGGTTTGCCTAATAATGTATACATGTACGGCATGTGGCCATTGGTACTTATCGTAGGTGCTTTGAATGGTGCTATTACGCCAATCTTATACATTCCGGCGCAACGTTTATTCTCCAAACGCGGCATGTTGCCAAGTGCGGATCAATTGACGTCTGACCATAGTCATATGACGATCTTGCCTGAGCGCCAAGCTAAAATTTCCATTGAACACGTAAATTACTATCATCCAAAGGCGACTACACCGTCTCTTAAAAATATCAATCTCGACGTACATGATGGGGACTTCCTCGTTGTGACAGGTCCTGCAGGTTGTGGTAAAAGTACTCTTTGCATGGCTATGGTAGGGGCTGTGCCTAAATTCTACGGTGGCCGCCTTGAAGGCATGGTGTTCGTAGATGGTAAAGCGACTACACAAATGGAAATTCCAGAGTTAGCGAACCATATCGGTGTGGTTCTCGCTGATTACGACACTCAACTCGTAACGATGACAGTTCGAGAAGAAGTAGCCTTTGCCATGGAAAATCGCGGTTATGACCGTGACACCATCAAAGCACGTTCTGAAGAGGTGTTTGCACAAGTTGGTCTTATCGGCTTAGAAGATCGCAAAATTACTAGTCTATCCGGTGGTCAACGCCAACGTTTGGCGATCGCTTCCGTATTGGCTACGAACCCAACTGTTCTTGTTCTTGATGAACCAACTAGCTCCCTCGACCCAGATGGGACTGCCGAATTATATCGCCTCGTAGGTGATTTAAATCAAAAACACGGTATTACCGTTGTCGTTATCGACCATGACTTACACGCTGTATTGCCATATGCAAACCGCATGGCTCTCATGGTGGATGGCTCTATTGCTTGTGATGACGATGTGCCAACTACGCTTCGTTACATGTACGAACACAATATTCACGTTGATGCGTTGCCATCCGTGTTCACCACGTATATGGAACTTGAACAAGCGGGCTTCCACAGCGATGAGCCTTGGCTCAGCATCGAGTCTGCTATCAAGGGCTTGCACCAAATTGAAATGGCTCATGCCATTCAAACTGAGGTGCATGGTGAAAGCAACTCTGCCAATAACCTAACAAATACTACTGTAGTAGAAGATAGAAAACCGATTCAACGCGTTGATGATGTACAAGGAAAGGACGGTGGCGCTCATGCTTAAGGTTGAAAACATCCGCTTTGGCTATGTGCCATCCGTAGACATTTTCCGTGATGTGACTTTCACCATCGAAGGGGGCGAATATATTGCCATCGGTGGCCGTAATGGTTGTGGTAAAACGACCATCACTCGTTTGCTCGTTGGTCTTGAAAAGGCTAGCGAAGGCCGCATGTACTATAACGGCACGGATATTACGTCTATGCCGCCATCTAAACGTGGTCAATTTATTGGTTATGTATTCCAACAACCAGATCGCCAAATGTTTAGACCAACAGTAGCCACAGAGGTTGCCTTCGGTCCTGAATCACTAGGTCGCACTAAATCCGAAGTGAAACGCATCGTTGATGAAGTGTTGGAGCGCACAGGTATCGCTCACTTACGTGAAGCCTATCCTCCAACATTGCGCCGCGGCGAAAAACAACGCGTTGCTATCGCTTCTGCACTAGCAATGCAATCTAAAATCCTCATCCTCGACGAACCAACAAGTGGTCAAGATGGTAAGGAAACTAAAGAGTTATTAGCTCTATTGCGTCAACTTAATCAAGAAGGCATTACGATCCTTCTCATTACACATGATATGGAAATCATGGCTAGCGAATGTAGCCGTGCACTCATCATGGGTAACCAAACCGTTGCTTTTGATGGCAGTCCAGAAGAATTATTCAAGAAATCTACGGATGAATTGCAAGACCTAGGCCTTACAAAACCGCCAAGTGTGGAACTTTCACTAGCGGTACCATCCCTCGGTTATTGCAAATCCATGGATGAATTGAAATCTAAGTTAGTGGCTCAGTTGGGCAGAAAATAGGAGGGACATATGGAACGTTTAGTACCGTTAACAAAAATCTTGATGACCCTCGCTGTATCCGTGTGGGCCATTCTATTACGCGACTGGGCATCTCTATTGGCCTTAGTCATTGTAGAACTTGTCGTGTTATTTGTTGCAGGTTTATTGATCAAACAACGTAAGGCCGTAATGGCATTGACTAGCTTTGCTGTATTCCTTGGTGTTATCCAATTCCTTGGTAGCGGTGATGTAACATCTGCCATCGTATCCGGCTTGCGTATGCTTGCCATGACGCTTGTGTTTATCTGCCTATTGGCAACCACAAAATTGCAAGATCTTACAGCAGCGCTCGTAACACAATGCAAAATTCCTTATGAATATGCATTTATGTTCACTGCAGCACTACGCTTTGTGCCTGACTTCATTGCTGAAAGCCATGCTGTACAAGAGGCACAAGCATGCCGTGGTTTATCCTTAGAAGGCAACTTCTTGAAGCGCATGAAATCTTACGCATCCGTGATCCAACCATTGCTTTTAAAATCCTTGGGCCGCTCCGAAACAATGGCGTTGTCCCTAGAACTACGTGGCTTTGGTGGACCTACACATAGCTTTGCAGCCTCTGTAGGATTGAAAACTATGGACTACGCTGTAATTGGTGCATTGATTGCTATTACAGTACTACTATTCGTAATTGTGTAATAGATAAACTAGACAGATTCATAGAGTTAATTGTGTTATAATTAACTTGAAGAGTATGGGGTGCCTCAATTGGTACACCTGAAAAGATACCTAGAAAGGGCGAAATTTCTAGGTGTCTTTTGATTATCTTTTAAAAATCTGTTTATGGTATACTATTGATAGGTAGTAAAGCGTACAAAATTATCTACAATATAACAGAAAAGGACGAGTTGCAACTCGTCCTTTTTCTTGCGTGTTAGCGTTATTTTTATATATTATGTTATATAGATATAATATTAGGTTTTGATGTCAACTATTGACACTAGTTTTTGGACACTAGCTATTTTGAGGAATTCTTATGAGTGAATTAGTAATTCGACCAATTACAAAGAACGATATCGCAGCTTGTTTAGATATTTATAATTACGAGGTTGTGAACGGCGTAGCCACCCTTGATCTTGAGCCCCGTACGTTGCCAGAGTGGCAGGAGTGGTATGAGGCTCATCAAACGTCTGAGCACTGCATTTTTCTAGGGCTTATGGACAATGTTGTAGTAGGCTATGCATCGCTTTCACCATATAGAACAAAGGATGCTTTCAAAAGTACCGTCGAATTATCTATCTACATTCATCAAGAGTATCGCGGCAAAGGCGTGGCGTCTAAATTGATGGCCCATATATTAGAACATGCTAAACAAACGGAAACATTACATACGGTGGTATCTGTCATTACGGCAGGAAATGCAGCTAGTATGGCGCTACATGAACGGTTTGAATTTACTTACTGTGGTCTAACACCGCAAGTTGGTTTCAAACATGGTAAATATCAGGATACCGAAACATACGCATTATTGGTATAATAAAACGTAGATAATAATACATATATAAACTAGATATATTAATTGATATGTTAATCAGATATATTAATAAAGTACAGATGAAAGATAAGGGTTCGCTACGGGTTAGGGCGAATAGGGTGATTGAATGAACATGAAAGATGAACGACAGTTCGTTGGCTATAGCAAGTATCGCAGCCGACTTGTGGACGGTCATGTACATACAGAATTGTGTCCCCATGGTAGTGGCGATCGCACTGCGTTGATGATTGAAAAGGCCATCGAGTTGCGCATTGAAAAGGTATGCCTTACAGAGCATGCGCCGTTGCCAAAGGCTTTTGCAGCTGAATACGGTGGTGACCAAAAGGCCTATGATACAGCGTCTTTGAAATTAAACCAAGTTGATAGCTATCTAGAATTAGGTCGTCAATTACAACGTGCCTATGGTACACATATCGATATCTCCCTCGGCTTTGAGGTGGATTATATTCCAGGCTTTGAGGCAGATATTCAGGAGTTCCTAGACCGTTATGGTCCATTAACGGATGATAATATTTTATCCGTTCACTTTATGGAAGGCGTTAATAATGCCTTTTACTGCTTAGACTATAGCCCTGAAGAATTTGAAAAGGGCTTTGGTCCGTGGATTGAAAAGCAATATGAGTTGTATTACAAATATTACTCCACAGTGCGCCAAGCCGTACGTGCTGACCTTGGTGAATATACGCCTAAACGCATCGGTCACTTTGATTTGATTAAAAAATACCAACATCACTTTGGTTTTGAACATCACTTAGATCGTCGCAATGCGCAGGTGGTAAGTGATATTTTACATATCATGCGCGTACAAGGTCGTGAGTTAGACTATAACATGAGTGGCTTCTTCAAACCAGACTGCCGTGAAATGTATCCAAGCCGCTTTATCCAAGGCATGGCTGCTGTTATTGGCGTGCCATTTGTATTGGGCTCTGATGCACATAGCATAGCAGATATAGAACGTATCTGGGGATAGATTGATGAGAAAATTGTTGTTTGGGATTATTATTCTGATTACTCTAATAGCAGCTTTTATAGCTTATATGTTTTATCATGAACCATCATCAGGTGAGCTAGTTGGGCGCAGTGTAGTTTTAGAGTTTGGGCCTAAGAATGAAATTCATATTAGCAAATTGGGTAGCCAATTTATTGTATCTGATACTAGTTTCTCTAACTCTAAATTTCCTTATTTCTTTGATGCCTTTGTAGAGAAAGATAAGGCTGGCAGCTCGTATCTATACTTATTATGTAAGGATAATATGATTGTCTTTGATAATAATATGAATTGTGTTCTATTTCTCTCCAAACAAAACCAAGAGTCTAATGCTTTATTGGATCATGTTCGGAAGTATTATCATTTTAGTGATACTAAAACGAAGTATAAAATTGAAGACTTAGATGAAGCTGATAAGTCTATATATCTATCGTTACAAAGTCAAAACTAATCCTTAAATATATGTATGTAACTATGATCTATAAAAGAATATAAACTATAGGCGTATTAGCTTTATATTAATAACGTGAAATCTTAACGGTTCTATTGACAATTCTATAGAACCGTTATATTATAATTTCATGCTTTAATTAGATAAAGCGATAAAATAGGAAAGTATCGATATAGGTAAATTTTTTCTCATAGGTAAATGAAAGCCATTTAACTCGTTTGAAACTGATTATATGATGCTTTCACAAACATGAGAAATGAAATGATAGAAAGGATGTTTAGGATGGTACAGCAGCAATTACCTACGGGGTTCCGTGATGATATAGGGGCCGTAGCGGAGCGCAAGGATGATGTGAGCCAATATGTGCTCGGTCTATGTCGTAGCCGCCAATACACAAAGATCTCTACACCTCTTGTGGAGTACAAGGATGTATTTAATGGCTATGCAATGGGGCGCGGTCAGCATATGTACGAGTTCATGGATAGTTCTGATGAGTCCGTCGTAATTCGTCCTGATTTGACTATGCCAATCGGTCGTTTCTTGGCGACTACCAATATTGAACTACCTCGCACGTTCTATTACTTGGGCGATGTGTTCATGAAAAATAAAAAGCACCGTGGCGATGTGAACCAAGTAACGCAAGGTGGCATCGAGATGGTAGGCTATGAAGGCATTGAAGCCGAGCAAGAGTGCTTCGCCATCATTAAAGAGGTAAACGAAACTCAGCTTGGTAATAATTTGCTATTAGAAATTGGAGATGCTCGTTTCTCTCGTGCTATTACCGATGCTCTTGGTCTTAGTGATAAAGAAAAATCTGAGCTCCTCGATGCTTTGTTTACTAAATACTTGCCACGTTATAACGAGTTGATTTCCGACTTTAAAAATAGCGCCTTATATCCATTCTTAACTGTATGGCCTCGCTTGTTTGGCACGGTCCGAGATATTAAGGATGAGCTCAATCAAATCATCTTGCCTGCAGCGGCGCAACGCATTTTAGATAATCTCGTAGATATGGCGAACCAAGTGGCTCAAACAGGTCAGCAGGTTCGCATTGACGTCTCTACTGAGCCACTTCAATCCTACTATACAGGCCTTACCTTTAGAGGCTACGTAGACGGCGTGTCCCAATACATCGTCAGCGGCGGTCGTTATGACGGCTTGCTATCTAGCTTTGATGGTACGCCAATGCCTGCGGTGGGGATGGCTTTCAACATCGACGTCTTGACCGATGTGACCTTGAATGGTGAAAGCAACAATCAAGATAATGGTAAATTGCGTATCGCTCTTACAAAGGGCCGCGTAGAGAAAGATTTCATTCCTCTCTTGGAGTCCTGTGGCGTAGACTGTGAGCCATTGCGCAACAAGGCGCGTAAGCTCATCATTCCGTTGGGCAATGCTATTGAGGTTATCCTTGCTAAAGGCCCTGATGTAACGACATATTTAAAGAATGGCGTTGTAGATCTTGGTGTCGTTGGTAGTGATGTACTAGATGAACAAGATGATACAAGCTATGAAATGCTAGATTTACAAACTGGTAAATGTCAATTTATATTGGCCTCTCTTGCGGGCTATGATCCTAAAGAAGGCCGCCGCCAACGTATCGGTACAAAGTACCCAACCATTACAAAACAGTACTTTGGAGCTCAGGATGTAGAAATCATCAAAATTGAAGGCTCCGTTGAGTTGGCTCCGTTAGTAGGACTCGCTGATGCCATCGTAGATATAACTGAAACTGGTACAACCTTACGGGAAAATAACTTAGAAATCTTTGACTGGTTGCAAAAGATTTCTACCCGCTTAGTAGCTAATCCATTAGCGTTAAAACAAAAGAGAAATACTATTTTTAAACTTATAGATCAGCTTTCAGAAGCCATTAATAAATAAGAGATAGAACTAATAGTGCGAATAGCATAGATAGGAAGAAGGATAAAACATGAAAATTTATAAGGAATCATTAGATACGATGCTTGGTATCGTGCGAAATTACACTCAACAAACTACAGATATGGAAATTGAACGCCGCGTGTACGATATCATCGACGATGTGCGCACCAATGGTGATGCGGCTTTAAAGGCCTATTCTGAAAAATTTGATGGTGTATCCATCGAAGATTTCAAGGTGCCTCAAGAGGAAATCGATGCTGCTTATGAGTCCTTATCTAATGATTTGAAGGCTGCCTTATTAAAGGCAAAGGCTAATATTACAGAGTTCCACAGACGTGAAATTGAGCAAGGCTTTGTAGACATGGATACACCGGGCATCATCCGCGGTCAAAAGGTTATTCCATTGGCTCGCGTTGGTCTTTATGTTCCTGGCGGCACAGCAGCCTATCCTTCTACTATTATCATGACTGCGTTGCCAGCTAAAATTGCAAGCGTTAAAGAAATCGTTATGGTCACACCTCCTCAAAAGGATGGCATCAATCCTGCTGTATTGGGCGCCGCAAAACTTGCTGGCGTTGATGCCGTATACCAAGTAGGCGGTGCTCAAGGCGTAGCAGCTCTAGCATATGGTACGGAAAGCATTCCAAAGGTTGATAAAATCGTAGGCCCTGGCAACATTTACGTAGCCACTGCAAAACGCCAAGTATTCGGCCAAGTCGATATCGATATGATTGCAGGCCCTAGCGAAATCGGTGTAATTGCTGACGATAGTGCTAATCCAGTACACCTTGCAGCAGATCTTTTATCCCAAGCGGAACATGATCCTCGTGCGCGTGCTATTATGGTTACTACTAGTGAAAGCCTAGCAAATACCGTATCTGATGAGGTAGAACGTCAATTAAAATTGTTACCTCGTGAAAGCATCGCTCGTCCAGCTATTGAAAATAATAGTTATATTGCTGTTATGGATAGCGTTGAAGACATGTTTACGGTAATGAACGAAGTAGCACCTGAGCATTTGGAAATTCAATTGCCAGACCCTATGGGCTATATGAGCCTCGTTCAAAATGCAGGCTCCGTATTTCTTGGTGCTTATGCATCTGAGCCATTGGGAGACTACGTAGGCGGTACAAATCACGTATTGCCTACCAGTGGTACAGCACGCTTCTCATCTCCACTTGGTGTGTATGATTTCGTAAAACGTACATCCTTTACACAATTTACAAAAGAACGGTTAGAAGAAGTGGCAACACACATCACTACATTAGCTCGTACAGAAGGTCTTGAAGCACATGCTCGCGCCATCGAAGTACGTTTTGAGAAATAGATTTGAGGTATAGAGGTCGTTATGATACGCACAGGTACGGTGCAACGCACCACTCAAGAAACAGATATTAAAGTAGAACTTACCCTTGATGGGGCGCAAACGAGCTCCATCTCCACAGGCATTGGCTTTTTTGACCACATGTTGACGCTGCTGGCTAAACACGGACGCTTTGGTCTCGTGGTAGAGGCAAAGGGCGATACCTACGTGGATGCTCACCATACTGTAGAGGATATCGGATTGGCATTAGGTCAGGCCTTGGTGAAAGCCTTAGGCGATAAGGCTGGTATCGAACGTTACGGTGATGCGTGGGTCCCTATGGACGAAGCTTTGACGCAAGTTGTGATCGATTTGAGCGGTCGTCCGTACCTCGTATTCCAAGGCGAATGGAGTACTCCTGTTCTAGGTGGCAACTTTGAAACAGAGCTAGTAGAGGATTTCTTCCAAGCACTAGCTATGAGCGCTGCTATGAATTTACATGTTCGCAATTTATATGGTCGTAATACGCACCACATCATTGAAAGTATGTTTAAGGCCACAGGCCGTGCATTGCGCAAGGCCGTTACGATTAACCCAGATATTCAAGGGGTAAATTCTACAAAGGGCGTTATTTAATATAGTCATTTAATAAAGGAGAACCTATGATTTTTCCAGCTATAGATTTACAAGATGGTCGCAGCGTTCGCCTCTATAAAGGTGACTTCGCACAGGAAACGGTGATCAATCCTGATCCAGTAGACCAAGCAAAACAATATGAAGATGCCAAGGTGGGGGCGCTACACCTCGTCGATTTAGACGGTGCTAAGGCGGGCAAACCTGTTAACGTAGACATTGTAAAAGCAGTGCGCAAAGCTTTCACAGGCATTCTTGAAATCGGTGGAGGCATTCGAGATAAAGCGGCCGTTGATCTTTATTTAGGTTTAGGTGTTGATCGCGTTATCTTAGGCTCCGTAGCACTCAAAAATCCAGAGCTTACTAAACAAGTGATTGCTGAATATGGTGCAGAGCGTATCGTCATCGGCGTAGATGGTAAAAACGGTAAGGTCGCTGCTGAAGGTTGGCTCGATCAATCCAATGTGCCTATGACCGATTTAATCGGCGCTATGGTTAAAGGCGGCGCAAAGTACTTCATCGTTACCGATGTGGACCGCGATGGCACTATGCAAGGCGCTAACGAGGATTTGCTTGGTAATTTGCAAAAAGAATTCCCTACAGCGCGCATCGTTGCGTCTGGGGGCGTTCGTAATTTAGAAGACATTAAATCCCTTGAAGCCAAAGGCGTTATGGATAGCATCGTTGGTAAGGCTTTGTATGAAGGAACGATTACATTAGAGGAAATTGCCGGGTACAATCAACGGTAATTATATTGCTGATGCTATTCCTGTAGTATTTACAACATGTGTTGTTTAGCATGACCGATGAAATAGATTGATAACATTTAGTGGGGAATAGAATTATGTTAGCGAAACGGATTATTCCATGCCTTGATGTGGATGATGGGCGCGTTAAAAAAGGGGTTAACTTTGTTAACCTCGTAGATGTAGGGAGTCCCGTAGATATTGCGGCTTCCTATGAACAGCAACAGGCTGACGAATTAGTATTCTTAGATATTACGGCTACTGTCGATGCACGGACTACTATGCGCGACGTGGTGCAAGAGATTTCTTCCCAGGTATTTATGCCGCTCACCGTTGGTGGTGGTATTAAGAGCGTTGATAATATGACGGCTTTGTTGAAAGCTGGCGCCGACAAGGTATCTTTGAATTCGGCAGCTCTTGCAAATCCTGAACTCATCACAGAAGGAGCTCAAAAGTTTGGTAACCAATGTATGGTAGTGGCTATCGATGTAAAAACAGACGAAGAGACTGGCGAATGGTACGCTTATACGCATGGTGGTCGTAAGCGCACCGAATGGAAAGCCCTCGATTGGGCTAAGGAAGCTGTCTCTCGTGGAGCAGGGGAATTGCTTGTAACGAGCATGGATAAGGACGGCACTAAATCTGGCTTTGATATCGAACTATATAAGGCCATTGAAGCCTTTGTAGATGTACCTATTATCGCATCTGGCGGAGCCGGCAAGGTTCAAGATTTTATAGACCTCTTCGAGCAAACTGGCGTTACTGGTGCACTAGCTGCATCTATCTTCCACTTTGGAGAAATTAAAATTCCTGATCTTAAAAACGAATTACGAGCTCGAGGAATTACCGTACGATAAAAGTAATTTACATAATTAGAGTATGTTAAACGGCTTAAATGCCTCCACTATGGTAAAGGTACTAAACAAAACATTGAATTTTGAAAAGATTACTTGTATTAAAGGATTACTATATGAAACCGGATTTTGAAAAAGGAAATGGCTTATTGCCAACGGTTGTGCAAGACGCAGACACAAAAGACGTGCTCATGGTGGCGTGGATGAACGAAGAAAGCTTTCACAAAACCCTAGAAACAAAGGAAACGTGGTTTTGGTCTCGTTCTCGCCAAGAACTATGGCACAAGGGCGGTACCAGTGGCAATGTGCAGCATGTGGTGAGTATGGCCCTCGATTGTGATGGGGATACATTGCTTATTCAAGTTAAGCGAGAAGGTCCTGCGTGTCATACGGGGCGTACGAGCTGTTTCTTTAATGATGTAGAAGCATAAGATAAGTCCGATAGGATATAAATTATAAGAGATGTAACGGAGTTATATATGGCACAGCAAACATTGAACGAATTATACGAAATTATTAAGAACCGCAAGGCGCAGCCTAAGGAGGGTTCTTATACGAATTATTTATTCGATAAAGGGCTCGATAAAATCCTGAAAAAGGTAGGCGAAGAGGCGACAGAGGTTGTCATTGCTGCAAAAAACGAAGACCCACAAGAATTAATTTACGAAACAGCAGATGTGTTGTATCACTTGCTCGTATTATTGGCGGAAAAAAATATTCCTTACGAAGCCATCGAGGCAGAACTTGCGAGCCGTGAAGGGGTAGTGAGCAAGACTACAGATCGCCCAGAAATTACTAATTTATAATATACTACGTTAAGAAAATAGTTAGAAAGGATAGCCTATGAAAGAGATAATTCGCACATTGAAACCCTATATACCAGAGGAGCCTGCTGCAGCGGTAAAGGAACGTCTTGGGGTGGACCGATTAGTGCGCTTGTCAGCGAACGAAAACCCATACGGTACATCTCCATTGGTGCGTGAGGCTATCCTTAGCTATGTCACATATAATGATGCTAACTATTATCCCGATGGTAACGCTACTGATTTGCGTATGAAATTAGCTGCGTATTGGAAGGTACAACCAGAGCAACTCGTTATCGGTGTAGGCCTTGATGAAGTTATCGCCATGGTCAATAAAACATTGATCAGCGCCGGTGACTCCATCGTGGTAAGTGTGCCAGCCTTCTCCGAGTATGCTTTAAATGGTCTCGTTGAAGGTGCTGAAATTCGCGAGGTTCAAGCTGATTTTGAAACAGGTCACTATGATTTCGCCGCATTGTTGAAAGCTGTGGACGACACAACACGCCTCGTATGGATTTGTAATCCTAATAACCCGACAGGTACCTATGAAACTGTTGAAGATATCCGTAACTTTATTGCAAAAGTACCAAAAGACACACTAGTTATCATCGATGAGGCCTATATTGACTTCGTTACATCCGTAGATGTTCCTACCGCACGTGCATTACTAGATGAGTTCCCCAATGTAGCTATTATGCGTACCTTCTCGAAGGCGTATGGTCTTGCTAATTACCGTGTAGGCTATATGATGACGCCTTTAGAGCTGGCAAACTATATGCAAACTATCCGCTTGCCATATAATCTCAATACTTTATCCCAAGTAGCTGCAGAAGCCGCTTTTGATGATCAAGCATTCTTAACAAGAACGATATCTCAAAATGCAGAAGAGCGGGCTAAATGGGAAAGCTTGTTTGATGAATTAGGTATTCACTACTACAAGAGTGAAGCAAACTTTATTTTCTTTTCCGTATCTGATGCTGAAGGCTTAGCCGATGCATGGCTAAAAGAAGGTTATCAAGTGCGCCGTGGACAACGAGACGGTTGGTTGAGACTTACCATTCCAATGGCTCAAGATGGAGCTGTTATGCGTGGTATATTAAAACAATTCATGAATTAATCAATATGGGATATATCATATATACTAATAATTTGCGCCTTATGATATCAACTTTCATTCTATAGAATGGAGTTTAGCTTTTACCCAATTGAATGGCAGGAGTTTGTATCCTGTTTAGAGAATATATATAACGAAAACGACGTGAATGACGAGCCCTAGTAATGACTGGGGCTCATTAAGGCTGTTGAAAGGAGTATATTATGATTGCCATTATAGATTATGATGCGGGCAATACATTTAATGTTCAGAAAGCGTTGGCCTACATCGGACTTGATGCGGTGCTAACAGCAGATCCTGAGGTTATACTAAATGCTGATGGCGTTCTCTTGCCAGGTGTAGGCGCCTATGCGTCGGCAGTAGCAGTCCTTAAGGAACGTGGTCTCGTCGATGTCATTCATGAAGTGGTAAAACGAGAAATACCATTATTAGGTATTTGCTTGGGTATGCAGCTATTATTTGAAGAGTCCGAAGAATATGGCCCAACACCAGGCTTAGGACTTATTCCAGGCAAGGTAAAGGAAATCCCTCGTGACCTTGGCCTCAGTGTGCCCCACATGGGTTGGAACAAAAATACAGTGCACCATCCAGACAGTGCTTTCAGCAATGTAGACAATCAATATACCTATTTCGTTCATTCCTATTATGTAGATACAGACCCTGAATTTATTACATCCACTGCAAACTATGGTATCGATGTACCTGGCGTTGTAGAGCACGGTAGAGTGTATGGAATGCAATTTCATCCTGAAAAAAGTGGTGTAGTAGGTTTAAATCTATTGCGTGCATTTGGCAATATTACGGAAGCCTATGCAGCGGCGAAACAATAGGAGGGTCATTCTATGTTAGCGAAACGTATTATTCCTTGCCTCAGTGTGGCAAATGGTCGTGTCCAGAATGGTGTGCAATTCCGCGATATGGTTGATGCCGGCGATCCTGTTGAATGTGCGGAACGTTATGAGATACAAGGGGCAGACGAACTTGTATTATTAGATATAACGGCTACAACAGAAGGCCGTAAAACCTTTACTGATATAGTGCTTAATGCATCGGATAAGGTATTCATGCCATTAACTGTAGGTGGTGGCATTGCTTCTGTGGAGGATATGACGCAACTTATGAAAGCTGGTGCCGATAAGGTTTCTGTCAATACGGCGGCACTATCTAATCCATCCCTTATCACAGAAGGGGCAAAGAAGTTTGGCAATCAAGGCATCGTTGTGTGCTTAGACGTAAAATATAATCCTTTTGAGAAAATGTGGTATGCCTATGGCCATGGCACATCTGATGATCCGGGGGCACAATGCAAAAATGCTTTAGAATGGGCGAAAGAAGCGGTAGACCGTGGTGCAGGTGAGTTATTGGTAACGAGTATCGATAGACATGGCACAGGCCTTGGCTTTGATATCGAATTATATCAAGCCTTGGCAGAGGTTGTAGATGTGCCTGTAACGGCCTTTGGTGGTGCTGGAAATATACAGCATTTTGTGGATTTATTTACAAAGACAAATGTAACTGGAGCTCTTGCTGACGCGTTGCTACATAACAAAGTATTAACAATAAAAGATATTAAAAAAGCACTTCACGAAGCAGGCATCGTAGCAAGACAATAGATAATTACTATCAAAATAAAACGATAAAAGCATTCTCTTATTAACGGAGAATGCTTTTTATTTATGCTTTTAACTCATAATGTACATTCAAAATGAGAAATCGATAATTGACACTTTTATGTTTAGATATACAATATTATTGTAAGTACTAAAAGTTTTGAGAGCCAATGTGGCATGGATGTGCAAAAGATTTATCAGATATTTTTATATAACACCATGTCACACAAGACAATTGGAGGTGTTTATATGGTTATGAATGGTATTTACTTAGTTATAGCCTCCGCGTGTATTCTAATTTTAGCGTACCGCTTTTATGGGGCTTTCATAGCGGCGAAAGTATTAACATTGGATGAATATCGTCCAACGCCAGCTATGGTCCACAATGATGGTCACGATTACGTGCCAACTAACAAATGGGTAACATTTGGTCATCACTTTGCAGCGATTGCTGGTGCAGGTCCTCTTGTAGGTCCTGTTATCGCAGCCCAGTTCGGGTATTTGCCTGGTGCATTATGGATCCTTATCGGTTCCGTATTAGCCGGCGCTGTACATGACATGGTTATCTTGTTCGCATCTGTTCGCTATGATGGTAAATCTATTGCGGATATTGCACGGGAAGAAATCAGTAAATTTGCTGGTTTCGGTGCTATGCTTGCTACATTGTTCCTATTGATCATCACCCTTGCTGGTATGGCCGTAGTAGTAGCTAACGCATTGCATAATTCCCCATGGGGTTTCTTCTCCGTATTTGCTACAATTCCAATCGCTATTTTCATTGGTATTTATTTGAAATGGTTGCGTCCTGGTAAAATTCAAGAAGCAACTATTATCGGTGTAGCGTTGATCTTCGCAGCTATTATCTACGGTCCAAACGTAGCAGCTAGCGAATATGCTTCTTGGTTTACATATGACTTGCAAACAATTGAAATTATGCTTGCAGTCTATGGTTTCTTTGCAGCAGCATTGCCAGTATGGTTGTTGCTTGCTCCTCGTGACTATTTGTCCACATACCTTAAAATCGGTACAATCGGCGCATTGGCTCTTGGTATTATCATCGTAATGCCTGAAATTCAAATGCCAGCTGTTACTCCTTATATCTGGGGCGGCGGTCCTGTATTGAAAGGTTCTGTATTCCCTTACATCTTCATTACTATCGCATGTGGTGCGTTGTCTGGTTTCCATACTGTTATCGCAACAGGTACAACACCTAAAATGCTTACTAATGAAAAAGAAATCTTGCCTATCGGCTATGGTGCAATGTTAACAGAAGGCTTCATCGCTATGATGGCGTTGATCGCAGCTACTGCATTGCATCCAGATGATTACTTCGCAATTAACTCCACTGTTGAATCCTTCAAAGCGTTAGGCCTTCAAGTTCATGAATTGCCAGCATTGTCCGCAATGGTTGGTGAAGACTTGATGCATCGTCCTGGTGGCGCCGTATCCCTTGCAGTAGGTATGGCTCATATCTTCTCTAGATTGCCTAACATGGATCACTTATTGGGTTACTGGTATCACTTCTGTATCATGTTCGAAGCATTGTTCATCATGACTTTGATCGATGCTGGTACTCGCGTAGGTCGTTACTTACTTCAAGAATTATTAGGTCATTTCCATCCTAAATTCAACGACCAACATTGGGCTCCTGGCGTTTATGGTTGTGCAGCTTTAATTTGTATTTTGTGGGGCTACCTAGTTCTACAAGGTAACATCGGTATTATCTGGCCTTTATTCGGCGTATCTAACCAATTATTAGGTACTATGACATTGGCTGTAGGTACTACAGTTATCATGCGACTTGGTCGCAAACGTTATGCATGGGTAACAGGTATTCCTTGTATCCTCATGGCTATCGTGGCTATCGCTGCAGACTTTGAAAACGTATTTAACAGCTACATTCCTGCTGGTAAATGGATCCTAGTAGTATTCAGTGCTGCTATGTTCCTCATGATCCTTATCGTATTGGTAGAAGCTGTACGTAGTTGGATTCGCTTATCTGGCATTCCTCAAGACTACCGTACTCAAGAAGAAATTGAAGCTGAAAGCCTTGTAAAATACGGTAAACAAGCAAAAGCATAATATTGATTATTGCAATATATAAAGTGCACTCACCTTTGTGAGTGCACTTTTAATTTATAAATTTGCTGCCTTTTTTATAAAATAGTAAACTATATACATGTAAGAAGTATTTATTCACACTATCATTGCTAATCGTAATAAGAAAAATATTAGTCGAGATGATGTGATTAACTTACTTATTGATGTGCAAATGAAAGGTGAGAGTATGGACTCTACTAGTGTAATATCTCCATTGCCTGAATATGACTTTTAGCTTTATAGAAGCTTTTGTGCTTTATGTACATTAGAATTCAATAAATTCTATAGAATTTATTGACATGAATAGAAATGTAATATACGATGTATGTAGTGATGTATATTACTACAATAAAATAGTTAGGTAACGGCGCCTTGCATGCAGAGTTTCTGCGAGCAAGGCGCTTTTTGTATGGAAAGGAGTTTCTTATGGTCAATATGATTGATACGGGCAACACAGCATGGGTCTTGTTGTGTGCTGCCTTAGTATTCTTTATGACACCTGGTTTAGCGTTATTTTATGGTGGGATGGCGCGTAGTAAAAATGTGCTAGGTACGATCATGCAGAGCTTCTTCTTGATTGGTGTCATCTCTGTTGAGTTTATTTTGATAGGCTATACATTGATTTTTGGTGATGATCTACATGGCATCATTGGCGACTTTAGTAAATTTGGCCTTGGTGGTGCGGAGACAGCCGTCTTAAGTGATACACATATTCCTGAGCTTGCCTTTGTAGCATTCCAATGCATGTTTGCTGTTATTACACCAGCCATCATGAGCGGTTCTATTACAGGGCGGATGCGCTTTGCCCCCTTTGTAATATTCGCTTTGCTATGGTCTATCTTTGTATATAATCCGATGGCCCATTGGATTTGGGGTGGGGGCTTCCTCAGTGATTTAGGTGCACTAGACTTTGCCGGAGGGCTTGCGATTCACGTGTTGTCCGGTGTATCTGGGTTGACCTTATGTATGCTGCTAGGCCGTCGCCGCGGCTATGGACGCATGCCTATGCTGCCTCACCATTTGCCGATGACAATTCTTGGGGCCGCTATTTTATGGTTCGGTTGGTTTGGGTTTAATGCAGGATCTGCTCTTGGCGTAGGCTTCCTTGCGGCTAATGCAGTGTTAACTACACAAATCTCTGCAGCTGTTGGTATTGTGGGATGGGTGCTAGTAGAAATGATGCACCGCGGTAAACCTACTGTATTAGGGGCTGCCTCTGGCGGTGTATCTGGCCTTGTAGCCATTACACCAGCGGCAGGCTTTGTAACGCCTATGGCGGCCATTATAATTGGCTTTGTAGGTGCTGTTGTGTGTTATCTTGCTGTCGCAATTATTAAAAACCGCCTTGGTTACGATGACTCTCTTGATGCATTTGGTATTCATGGCGTAGGTGGCACGTGGGGCGCTATTGCTACAGGTTTATGGGCTACCACAATGATTAATCCTGATGGGGCCAATGGTTTGTTCTATGGCGGCTCCTTATTAGGCCCTCAATTACTTTCACTTGTTATTGCCTATGTATTTGCCGTTGTAGGTACATTTATACTCTTTAAAATCGTCAGTGCTTTTATGGATATGCGTGTTAGCATTGGCTCTGAGTCACTTGGTATTGATATTAGTGAACATGGCGAAGGTGCTTATAATCAATCTGAATTTAAAAGCTCAGGTCGATTTATTTCGTCCAATCAAACGTCTTTGTTATAATTTGTGACAGATAAATAGTAAGGTACAATTGAATGTATATATGCTGTAATTGGTGAAAGTCAGGTTATATAATGCGTACTTCTGTACCACATAGGAGATAGATATATGAAACGAATGAAAAAGGTAGATATAATCGCTCGTGCAGAGCAGCTAGAGGATTTAAAAGAGGCGTTAAACAAGATTGGTATTCAAGGCATGACGGTGTCACAAGTCTTTGGCTGTGGCTTACAAAAGGGCCATACCGAAGTATATCGTGGCCAACAATATGATGTGAATTTAATTCCCATGGTAAAAGTTGAAACCGTTGTGTGTGATGTGCCTGTAGATCTTGTAATGGACACAGCGCGAAATACATTACAAACCGGTGAAGTAGGGGACGGTAAAATCTTTGTATACGATGTAGAAGACGCGATGCGTATACGGACAGGAACAAGAGGTACTAAAGCTGTAACAGACGACGAAGCATAACAACCGAATACTAAAACAGAAAAAAGACGAGGTTTACCCTCGTCTTTTTTCTGTTTAACTCTTTTCGAGTAATGCTTCATATCATTATTATTATCAGAGTTTAGGAATATATTTTATTTTAATGGGACACCTTTGTAGCAAACGTTATGAAATGAGTGGTCTATACATAATGAGCGACTTAGCTCGCTTTGGAGCGAAGTTGTATAGACCACTCATTTCAATATACCGGCCGCTACGTTTTAGGGCCCCATTAAAATAAAATTATAAATACATCATGATATAATAATGCTATGAAATGTTACGTGCGTTCCTATTGGACAAAATATAAACAATTGTATAAGAAAGGCCTAAAAGGCATTGCTGCTTTTCTTGCCATTGGAGCGATTATTTTCTTTGTGTTGGCTACGATAGCTAGTCGTGGGATGGGCGTTATCTTCAATGAGGTTATGGCTCGGCAAACGATGATGCGTGGCTCTGTGACCGTAGAGAGTTTAACTGCAACACCGTGGGGGACATTATCTTTTACCGACTTGGTGTGGAAAGACCCTGAAGGCCGTGAATTGCTTACCGTTCCAAGTGGTAAGATTCGCGTCAATATGTGGGACGTAGTCACTCGTAACTTTAAGGCTTCCGCTATCAATGGCATTGAGCTCAACGATGCTACAATCGTAGTCGATTTAGATGATAACAACCGGCTCGACTTCGTACCTGCGTCACCTGACGTGAACAAGCCTCTCGATGAGGTAGAACCTCGTCCTAAGCCGCCTAAAAAGACGACGCAAGATCGGCAAGAGGAATTAGCTAAGAAGGTTCGTAATTTTAATTGGGAAGGTCAACATTTGGACCTTACCATTACACTTAGAAATAATCAGCTAGAAATCTTTCAGAAAAATCGTCACTATGTGATGAAGAATGTAGAGGCTAAAATCCATCTTGATAGTAAGCGCGCTATTCGCGTTGATATGGAAACTGGTAAGTTTGGTGGAACCGCTATTGGTGATGGAATGACACTAAAAGGTCGCGTTGATTTAAAGGATGTGTTGAAGCATCGCATGCCTCAGCTAGATTTACAGTTTGATGTGAAAGGAGTGGACCCCGCCTCCCTTGGTTTTGGCGATGATATTCACGATGCTATGACCTTGTTGACAAAGGTAACTGGTGATTTTAATCGACCGTTGGCTAAAGGCCGTGTAACGATGCCTATTTTACATATTCCTGCGCTTACCTTTGAAAACGTAGTGGGTGATGTAACGTACCAAGATGGCATTTTAAATTTTGAAAATGTTAATGCTAATGTGTACAGTGGCAAATTAGAGGCAAAAGGGGTATATAATCTAGATACAAGAGCCTATACAATTACAGGTGTAGCCAAGGATTTAGATAGTAGTGAGGCCCTTAAAACACCTGAGTTCGTCGTTCCTGTATCGGCTAATTTGAATTTTAAAAGTGAAGGGAAGCCTCGTGATATGGAGGTATGGGGGAATTTCTGGTCTGGTGGAGGCCATTATATGCTCATTCCAATTAAAAATATTACAGGAAACTTTCACAATAAGGGACGTCATTTATCCTTTAGTGATGTGATAGTTAATACGAATATTACGACCATTTCTACAGATGCGTTGCGCATCGATAATGGGCAGCTCACCATGGGGCCTCTTAACATTACATCGCATGGGGGCAGTAATTTTATCCTCTATGACGAGTCCTTCGATGAGATTGATGAGAACATGGATCGGATTAAAGTTGGGATGAAGCAAGCTGGTGAAAATAGTAAGCGTGCCTCTGATTCAGCTAAAGGTATAGATAGTATCAAGGTTCCCGATGATGTAAAAGAATCTGTTGGTGATGTAAAACGCCAAATGAATGAGGTGAAAGATGCTTTCAAAGGTATCAAAATAAAGTGATAAATGAAATATAAATGATATTAACTCTCTTTCATTGTGCATTTATTTAGATGGTTTATAATAAATCTCCGTTATCATAATTTTTGATAAAATACTTTTGTGTTATTTGGAGGTTTTTTATGAAAGCATCAAAACAATTCTCTATCGTTTTGGCCGCAGCTGTACTTGCTTTTGGCGCTGTTACAGTAGCACCACAACAAGCAGACGCTTCTTATGGCTACAAATATACTGATTCCCAACGTCCACCAGTATCTACTCCAACAGGTTATGTTAATCCAGCTATGGGTTCTACAGTAACTGTTACAGATCCTGCACCTACTACAAATAAATTGACTACTCCTAAAGCTAGTACTACTATTGAAAACATTACTGTGACTAATGTTGCACCAAAATACTCTGATTATAATGATATTGCAGCATACTCTCTAGCAGTAGCTGACTATTTCATGGCGAAGATCATGGCTATATATGGTAGTGGTAATACGGCACTTAACCGTTATGGTTTTGGCAGATAATATAGTCATCAAATTTAGTAAAACTAATTTCGAATAATTATATATGCTATATAATAAAAAGGTCCCGTATGGGACCTTTTTATTTGCATAAATTTTTTAATGCGTTGAGAGCTTGCTCAACAATCTCTTAATTTCGGTTATCGATCTAATCCGTTAGCACGTTGGTATTCAGATTTGTCTGTAGATTGAGCTTGATCATCTGTAGTTACAGTATCTTTAGCTAAGGATTTCTTAATTTTAATAAGAGGTTTTTCTGTAGCCTTTGGATCTTCTTTTTTCTTTACATCATTTTGAGATGGTGGCAAGAATGTGTTGAGTTCATTCTTGTGAGATACCTCTGTGTTTGTAGTAGATGCTAATTGTGCACGTTGAGGGGCGATGAAGATTTCATCCTTTGTAATTTTTACATCGTTCAATAATAATTTGAATACTTGTGGTTTTACAAAGATAGTACCATCTACCTTGCGAGCTGCAGGCAAGAAGGATTCGGAAGTATCAAGGTTAATGATTTTTAATTTACCATGACGGACAACTTCTGCAGAATCTGGTTGGATTGCCAGTGTAGCAATGTTCATGTCCACTAATGCTGTTTTAGTAGGCTCATCCCATGCCACCTTATAGCCTAAAGCTTCAGATACTTGGCGTAATGCTACGAGTGGCTGACCATCTACATAGATTACATTTTGTTGACCGTTGATAGGTTCAACCACTTTACCATCTACATTGATATGATGAGCAGTTGTAACAGATGCCGGTTTTTCAAGGTTCATAGCTGGACCTGGATTCTCCATGCCAATAGCCGCTTGTGCAGGTTGTGCCGTGCCAAATGTGAAAGCTAAAGCACCTACAGCGATGCTAGATAAAATAAGCTGTTTTAATTTCATAAGTGACCTCCATAAGGTATTATATCGTTCTGAATAAACTAACATTACCAAATGTATATGAATATTTTATTATAAATTTTAATTTTGTACAATCTATATGTGAGCGCAATATAATTGAACTAGAGTATGGGGATAGGATAGTTTATGCAGAGACATAGGATGAACTGGTCATTTAACTATAGTCTGAAATCATTTATCTCTATAAGTAGTGTATTCTTTTATATGCTATAATTAAGTGTTACATGAATTATTCAATATATTTAATTATAGAGTTCTAGAAGATATAGAAAGAGGTTCCTTATGGCATCCGGCAGATCTGAAAAAGAGTTACAAGGGGTAACGATGTTAGGTCACAAGACCGATTACCCAACTGATTATGCACCACAGGTGTTAGAGGCATTTGATAACAAGCACCCAGATAATGATTACTTCGTTAAGTTTAACTGTCCTGAGTTCACAAGCTTGTGTCCTATGACAGGTCAACCAGACTTTGCGACCATTTACATTTCTTATGTACCAGATAAGAAAATGGTGGAGTCCAAGTCTTTGAAATTGTATCTATTTAGTTTCCGCAATCACGGGGACTTTCACGAGGACTGCATCAATATCATCATGAAAGATCTCATCAAGTTGATGGATCCTAAGTACATCGAGGTATGGGGTAAGTTTACGCCGCGTGGTGGTTTGTCCATCGATCCATACGCAAACTATGGCAAGCCTGGTACAGACTGGGAGAAGACGGCAAAAGAGCGCCTTCATTTTCACGACATGCAGCCTGAGCGCGTAGCATACCGTTAATATGGTATATGAATATATAACAATGGGCACATCGTTCATAATGTTTTTTATGATCGGTGTGATCTTGTCTATTCACCCTGCATCCATAATCGTAGGGGAGCATACGCAGTTGTCACATCTCAGCAGATGGACTCGGTGGAATGGGTATATTATTTTTATATTGACCCTATTTATCGTGGATGTACTCATAACAAATGGCATATATGCTGCATTTTATGATGTTTATGGTAATCTATCGTCTTTGAGTGAGCTAACATTTGACCCGATGGCTCTATTCTTTAGTGAAAGCTTCCAAATAGGCGTTGTTGTCGTTTTTGCTCTGGTGTTGTTACAAGTGTTAGGCCTCGTCGATTTGGCGCATGGTGAAAGAAATTTATCGTTTCATTATGACCAACTACATCAAGGCAAAGAACAACCGTCTTGGATGGAACGGTACATGGCACATACAAAGGGCACATTGGGTTCAGGTATAGTTGGTCTGCTTTATATGTTGCGGATGACCATGAGAACTATGTGGCCTTATATTATATGCCTTATATGGTTCAAGCTTATAGCAATGCTTGCTAATGTGCTACTTTCACCAGTCATCAATCGGTTAATGCATGTTGAAACGATGACATCAACGCATATCATACTGGACACTTATGTAGCGATATATGTGATAGCAGGATTCCTGTGGGGCTATGTAGCGCTACACTATGACATAGATAAGGCGTATAATGTAGCGAATAGTACCGTGATAGCCATCCTTCCACGACTTACCGTTATACTAGGGACAGTCATCTTTATCGGACTCGCGCTAGTTATTATTATGGTGCCTGTTACTTGGGGTATGGTGGTAGACACACTGACAAAATTATAAATAAACCTAGTTATTTCCTATATTTTTAGGGTTTTAAAAGCGGTTCTCATTCTCTTGACAATGCATAGATGCAGGTGATAGAGTATGATTGTATTTATGAGAATACACAAATGGTTATATCCAGTGTATAGAGAATAACAAGGTGAAATTCATATCGTCCTTGGGATGTTCCTGAGGACGATTTTTATCATCTATCACCAAAAGGAGAATCAGATGAGTATAGTCACAAATCAAACAACTGAACTAATTGGTAAAACTCCGGTATATCAATTACCAAATACCAATATTTATGTAAAGCTTGAAAAATATAATGTAGGCGGTTCTGTGAAAGATCGCGCAGTACTTGGTATGTTGCAAGATGCTAAGGAGAAAGGACGCCTTCACGAGGATAGCATTATCGTAGAGGCTACAAGTGGCAATACAGGTATTGCTCTTGCCATGGTGGGCGCTATCTTACATATTAAAACTGTAATTATTATGCCTGAAAGCATGAGTAAAGAACGTCGTGAGCTTATCAAGGCGTACGGTGCACAGCTCATCTTAACAGCAAAAGAAACGGGCATGAAGGGTGCTCTTGAACGAGCAAATGAAATCTTAGAGAAATATCCTAATGCGTTTACGTTGGGCCAATTTGTAAATCCTGCGAATCCAGATATACATTACCGTACTACGGGCGCTGAAATCGTAGAACAAGTGCCGAATGTAGACGTATTTGTGGCAGGTATCGGTACAGGTGGTACTTTCACAGGTGTTACTAGACGATTGAAAGAGCATAATCCGAATCTGAAAGCTATCGCAGTGGAACCAACAGGATCTCCGGCCATTACAGAAGGCAAGGGCGGTCCTCACAAAATTCAAGGCATTGGTGCGGGCTTTATTCCTGAAAATTTCGACCAAAGCTTGATGGACGGCGTACAAACTGTAAGTGATGAAGAAGCTTTTGGCGAAGTACAAACCTTTATGCGTGAAAGCGGTGTTTCTATTGGACTTTCAGCGGGGGCCGCTATCGTAGCAGCTAAGCGCATTGCACGAGAAGAACCAAAGGCGAATATAGTGGTTATTGCACCAGATGGGGTAGAAAAATATTTATCCCTCTTGGATTTTGCTAATAACGAATATGTAAAATAACGGATTTCGCATAGATAAAACATCATATGTATAGGAATACAGACCACATATGTTGTATACTATATGTTATATGAGTAGAGTTATTTGAGATGGAGTCACTATGATGCAAGGTTTGCGTGAATTATGGGGCAAAATTCAATATAATATTAAGCGCGTAATGGATTCTGACCCAGCCGCAACAAGTGTGTGGATGGTTATTTGGACGTATCCACATATTACGGCCTTATTCTGGCATTTCTTTGCGCACCGCCTCTATAAGGCGGGGTGGCCAACCTTGGCGCGTCGGGTGGCATTACATTCTCGTCACGTAACGGGCATTGAAATTCACCCAGGTGCAACGATTGGCCGCGGTTTATTTATTGACCATGGTATGGGCGTTGTAATCGGTGAAACTGCCATCGTAGGTGATAATGTAACACTGTTCCATCAAGTCACGTTAGGCGGTATGTCCTCTAAACAGGAAAAACGCCATCCAACCATCGAAGACGAAGTGCTCATCGGTACAGGCACAAAAATCCTAGGTGATATTACTATTGGGGCACGCACAAAAATCGGTTGTAACCTTGTTATTAAACATGATATCCCTAAAGACATGGTTATCTTCGAAACGGATCCAGAAAATATGTATGTCCGTAAACCTCGTCGTACTAATACCGGTAAGGCGGAGGAAAAGAAAATCCCTGATGGCTATATAGAATACTATATTTAATATAGTAGTAAATAAATTATATAAACCGCTAACTATTAGAGACTCTAGTAGTTAGCGGTTTTTTATTGACAATGCCTTATTGGGTATGATATGATTACCCAGTAAAGCATGGAGGATTACTCAAGAGGCTGAAGAGGACGGTTTGCTAAATCGTTAGGGCGGGTTACCGTCGCTAGGGTTCGAATCCCTAATCCTCCGCCATGCTGAGACCTCACATCACGCGATGTGAGGTCTTTTTGTTTATTGTAGTATTTACTAGGTATGGACCTTAATGTGTAAGGACTCAAATGAGTTTAAGGTCTTGTAAATATTGATGTATACAGGCGTGTAAGGTTATAGAGTTGACGTATGACAAGGGGTTTCATATAATAGATTGTATAAAATGTAATTTTAAGGAGACTCTTATGAATATAAAATATACACGTCACATGAATTTACTTCGTCGCGCTATTGGTGTCGGTGCATTATGTCTTGTTGCCTCTGTTGGCTTTGTTCATGCTGAAAGCATTGCTATTCCAAGTGCACGTCCTATGGTGGATGGTGTGAGTGCTGATGTAGAAACTGTAAGAAGCTCTAGTAACGCAGAACATCATGCGAGTGCTGGTGTAATTACGCCAAATGATTGGACGTATACGGCATTACAAACGCTAATTAAACACGGTGCTATTACAGATACACATGGTTTTGTTTTTGATGGCACTACAAGCTATACAAAGGATGAGCTTATGCCTCTTATCGATGAGGTAGTAACGAAACGGGAGCAAATGAACGAAAACGATCGCCAATATGCATTGCGTATTTATCAAGAAAATATGCGTGATGTAATGGACTATCGTATCGGTCGCGACAAGAAAGTTACCCGAGAGCGCCGTCAAAAATTAGACGAAAAACGTGCTGAAAAAGCTAAGAAGTCTGGTAAGACATACCAAGTATCTAAATCTCAACAAGAGGCTTTAGATACAGCTAATGATGAAGTGGCAAAACCAGAAGAGCGCGCTTTAACAGATGAACAAATCAAAGAAAAAATGAAGAAATTTAAAATTGATGATTCTCGTGTTAAAGTAAATAATAATGTGCGCATCCGTTATACCGGTGGCAAGGATACAAAATCTAAAACCGATGCTCGCATGCAAACGGAGATGACCTTTACTCTATAACCCTTAATAAGGAGTTATAATGATTGATTTCTTAAAGAAACAGTTGTTTACTGTTCACCAAAATGGTAAGCACCAGGTGAGCGAGGTCTTCAAATTTATAGGGCCTGGCATTATCGTAACTGTAGGGTTTATCGACCCTGGCAATTGGGCGGCTAATCTTGCGGCCGGTGCTAGTTATGGTTACGAACTTTTATGGGTAGTAACACTATCTACGATTATGCTGATTTTATTGCAGCATAATGTGGCTCATTTAGGCATTGTACGGGGCCAATGCTTATCAGAATGTGCCTATGAATTTTTACCGCGTTACGTGTCTCGCTTTGTATTGAGTACAGCTGGCATTGCAGCTGCAGCGACAGCATTGGCTGAATTTATCGGCGCTGCTATTGCATTGAAAATGCTCTTTGGCATTCCGCTTCTGATAGGTAGTGTATTAACGGCTGTTATATGTACAATTATGCTCATAACAAACTCTTATCGAAAGTTAGAGCGTATCATTGCTGGCTTTGTATCCCTTATTGCGTTGGCCTACCTCATTGAGGTCAATATGGTCAATGTAGACTGGGCGGCAGCAGGCATTGGTTGGGTAGATCCTAAGATTCCGAATGAATCTATGCTCGTTATTTTGAGTATCTTAGGGGCTGTTATTATGCCTCACAATTTGTTTTTGCACTCAGAAATCATCCAAAGTCGCCAGTTCAACACGCAAGATCCTTCTGTAATGAAGCGCCAATTGCGTTATGAATTTCTAGATACCTTATTCTCTATGGGGATTGGGTGGATGATTAACTCCGCCATGATTTTACTGGCGGCAGCAGTGTTCTTTACTCACGGCATTGAAGTAACAGAGCTTGAACAGGCGGAGGAGTTGTTACGACCTCTCATTGGCCCTGCAGCAGGTACTATCTTTGCTATCGCATTGCTCTTTGCTGGCTTTGCATCGTCTGCTACGGCAGGCATGGCAGGGGCGAGTATCTTTGCCGGCATGTTTGGTGAGTCTTATGATATGAAAGACTTCCATACAAGACTAGGTTTGGCGTTAACCTATATTCCAGCATTGCTTTTGATTGTATTCGTTACCGATTCATTCCAAGCCTTGTTGATCTCTCAAATGTTCTTGAGCTTGCAATTGCCTATTACTATTTTCTTGCAGCTCTATATGACTAGTAGCCGCAAGGTGATGGGACAATATGCGAACCATACATATACGAATGTACTATTATGGGGCATTGGCATTGTGGTAACCGTTATGAATATCTACTTACTCTATGTAGGCGCATAACATATAAGCTCATCATTTAAAGCTAATAATGATAGAGAAAAAGACCGCGTTGGCGGTCTTTTTTTCTTAGTAGGTTATGTATATTGATTATGTAAAAAGCGTATCCAAGAATACCCATGGGGGCTATAAAATATGTTACAATTAAAGATAGCATAAATCTGTAGGGAGAATTCCCTCCCCAGTGTAATAGATAGAAATTAGGAGGACCTAATGGCAGACGAAGTAAAAGTACAAGATGCAATGCAATCTGATTTCAGTGTTGTTGTAAACGACATTGCAGAGGAATTATTAACGCGCCTAAATATGGATGAGGATGGTTCTGTTATCGACATGTTCCAAACAGGTTCTTTTGATCCTTGGCAATTATTCGTATTCTTTGGTGCTTTAGAAAAAGCTCTCGTTGATTTTAGAACAGATAAACGCAAGAAAACTGTTATTGTTCATGCCCAACCTGAGGCTCTTATCGGCATTGGCCGCGTAGTGACACCTGTATCCACTATGCTTGAGCATGTGTTGATGTCTCGTTTGAATGACATGAGCGAAGGCCGTTTGGAAACAGGTATGCTTACAGTATCTGCTGGAAGCATCGACTACGAAGGTGTTAATCTAAAAGGCCGTCACGTTGTGATCGTATGCGACCTTGTAGATGAAGACTCCGATTATCTCAAAGAATGCATTAATTTATGTAAAGAGATGAAAGCAAGTCACGTAGTGGCTGTACCTCTCATGTTGTGGAATCCTGAGTTGATTGACAATTTGACAGAGGAAACTATCAAGGCGGAGTTATCCCATGAAAATCGTCCTCTCTCCTAGTAAGACTAAAACGATTACTCCTGCTGCTACCAATGATGGGGCAGTACATACTGCAGTCTTAGACGGTCAATTTCAACCGCACATCACACAAGACATTGTAAAACATGTGCAATCTCTCGATGTGGCCGCCCTTGGCAAGGCTTTAAAATTAAAGGATGATAAGGCGCAGGCGCTCTTTGAATTCTATCAAGATTTTGAGTCCCATCCTGTTGGGCTTGCTTGTGAAAGCTACGATGGTATTGCCTTCAAATATTTAGACTGGCAGAACTTGTCCGATGAGGCTAAGGCCTTTGGTGAAAGCCACCTCGTTGTGATGTCTGCCCTATACGGCGTTGTAGAGCCTACGATGGGCGTTAGAGACTATCGATTAGATATGGTTGATAAGGTAGGCATTAATTTATACGACACGTGGCGCGAAACGGTGGATGCATACTTTCACAAGGAAGATTGGATCCTAAATCTAGCGTCTAAAGAATATGCGAAAATGGTGAACCATCCTAAGGTGGTAACTGTTGAGTTTTGGGAATTGCGAGGCGACACATTTAAACAGATGAGTACGTCCTCTAAAATGAGTCGTGGCATGATGGCCCATGCATGTTTGACGGAGCAAGTGAAGCATCTGCGGGATTTGCCCCGTGAAATTAATGGATTTATCTGTGTTACCGATATTGAATCCATTACCATACCAAGCGAATCGATGACGGTTCGTTATGAAAGGAAGTGATTGTTTGCAAGTGCAAGACATTCTCGCAAAAGACCTCGTTGGCGATGAATGGCTAACAGAGGATGAGCTAAGATTTCTCATGTCTGTAACTGATGAAGAACAGTTGCAGTTAATATATAAAAAGGCTTATGAAGTGAAGGCGAAATATGTAAAGCCTGTAGCGTATTATCGTGGCCTCATCGAGTTCTCGAACCGATGCATCAAAAACTGTAATTACTGCGGTATCCGTCGTGAAAATGACAAGACGGAACGCTTTGATATGAACCGTGAAGATATCATCAAGATGGCGCAGTGGGCCTATGACCATGAATATGGTTCTATTACACTTCAATCTGGCGAACGTTGTGATGATGTTTTTGTAGATTATGTGGTGGATTTAATTCGCGATATTAAAGCTATTGGCGATGGATCCCTTGGCATTACGATGTGCGTAGGGGAACAAAGCGAAGAGGCGTACCGCCGCATGCGTGAAGCCGGCGCTAGTCGTTATTTATTGCGCATTGAAACAACAAATAAAGAGCTATATCATAAAATTCATCCTCAAGATGAACTACACTCCTTTGAAACGCGCGTTGAATGCTTACGTAGCTTGCGCCGTGTAGGTTTCCAAGTGGGTACAGGTGTTATGATTGGTTTGCCTGGTCAAACCGAAGAAGACCTTGTAAATGATATCTTGTTCTATCGCGATATGGATATCGATATGATTGGCATGGGTCCGTATGTGGTACATCACGATACGCCGCTAGGCCAAGAAGCATTAGCGATGGGCATCGATGATGAAGCTGGTAAATTGCGCCGTATTCAATTAGGCCTTAAGATGATTGCTTTAACCCGCTTATTCTTGAAAGATGTCAATATTGCAGCTACTACTGCATTACAAGCTTTGGATAAACTAGGCCGTGAAAAAGGCCTTGCTGCAGGTGCCAATATTTTGATGCCTATTATTACAATCCCTGAACATCGGGCAAAGTATTTGCTATATGATAACAAACCTTGTGTAGATGATAATGCAGACAAATGTAAAGACTGCTTAACGCGCCGCGTTATGTCTATCGGTGACACCGTTGGGTGGAAGCAAAATGGTGACTCCAAACATTACGGCAAGCGTACGGGAGAGTTTTAGTTTTCTCTGTGTATCTAATTCATTGATTCTATTATAAGTTTTGGGGTAGTTTTACCTATATATAGAGATGGGGCCCCATTACATGAGGTGTATTATGGAGACAAAATGGTATTCTGATTTTTGGCGGTTGTTTGTGAGTCCTTTTAGCGGCGGTATTGATCAAGTTGTACAATCGGGGACATTGCAAAAAGGATTCTGGGGCACTGTATTCTTATGGGCTATCCCATATATTATATTGGCTTTATTTGGGACTATGTTAATTCCATTTCTCCCTCATAATGAATTTACTGGTTTAACCTATTTACTCGGTATCGGTGCCAGCTTTATGTTCATCTTTGCATGGCTTATTTGTATCGGCTGGTCCTTTGTGATGGTTGCCATCGGTTCCTATGTATATAACTGGGTTATCACTAAGATGGGTGGTACCGACAATGTACAGGCGATTATGAAAGTTAGTTGGTATCTACAAGGGTATGGGGTACTATTATTTAGTATTGGTTATACGATAGTCTTGGTTTTAATGGGCATGTTAGGTTTAGCATTCGATAGTAGGGCTTTTGCTGGTGTTATCTATTTTGTAGGAACAATAGCCTTACTTGTTATATCCATTTGGGTATCCTTAGAACTTATGGCAAGACAAGTAATGCTTACGAAGATGAAAGTTTTCATTGCCTGTATTTTAACGTCCATAATCTTCGCTATAATTTGGGCACTTTTCATGGCGCTTCTTGGCGGCTGTGCCTCTTTAGTGGGTAGATAATACTCATATATAAATTAATATTAATAAAGAGTCCTCTTTTTTTGATAAAATTTTTCGGAAAAAGAGGACTTTTCTATTTGGGTGTCGAAATGTAATAGCAAAAGCCGTAATTTGCCATTAAGGAGGCGATTCCGATGAAAGAGTACAGTAGTGATAAAATTAGAAACGTTGCTGTTGTTTCCCACGATGGTGCAGGTAAAACAGCTCTTGTTGAATCCTTGTTGTTAACCTCTGGTGCGGTTGATTTCGTAGGTAAAGGCCAAGACAATAAACATATTATGGACTTTGAACCTGAAGAAATTAAACGTAACGTAACAATCCAATTGGGCATGGCTCCATGTGAATGGCATGACCATAAGGTTAACTTCGTAGATACTCCAGGCTATAATGAATTCCATGGTGAAGTTCGTGCCGCTTTGCGTGCGTGCGATGGTATGTTGATGGTACTATCCGCCACATCTGGTGTAGAAACTGACACAGTTCGCGCATGGGATTATGCAGTTGAATTACAAATGCCTCGTATGGCATTTATCAATAAAATGGATGTTGATGGTGCTGATTTCTTTGGCACTATTGAAAGAATGCGGGAATTATTTGGCAAAGGCATTATGCCATTGCAGATTCCTATCGGTGAAGGCGCCAACTTTGAAGGCGTCGTAGACGTAGCAAAAATGACTGCGTTTACTTACAAGGACGGCCAACCAACAGAGATTGCTGTACCAGCTCACCTTATCGAAAAGGCTCAAGAAATTCGGGAAATGACCGTAGAAGCCGCGGCTGAAGGTAGCGATGAATTGTTGGAAAAATATTTAGAAGGCGAAGAATTATCCTTAGAGGAAATTCGCCAAGGCTTGCGTGAAGGGATGATTAGTGGCCGTGTGTGCCCAATCATGTGTGGCAGTGCCACATCTCGTATTGGCCTAGATCAAGTATTGGATCGTATGATCCGTTACATGCCGGATGCAACTAAAAAAGTGATGACCGCAACTGATGCGGAAACCGGCGAACAATGTGTAGTACATGTAGATAAGCCTTTAACTGCATTCGTATTTAAAACATTGTTAGACCCATTCGCAGGCAAACAAAGCTTTGTACGTATCTTCTCTGGTGAACTAAAAGAAGGCGATCGCCTTTATGATGTAAACCAAGGTGTAGAAGAAAAATGGGGCAAGATGGTTACCCTTATTGGGAAGCAACAAATCCCTGTATCCTCAGCTAAAGCTGGCGATATCGTAGTGATTCCAAAATTGGCTAATGCTAAGACTGGCGATACATTAACTGCTCCTGACTTTAAAGTGACATACGATGCTATCCGTTTCCCTCAACCTCTATACACAGTAGCATTAGAACCTGTGAAAAAAGGTGAGGAGGAAAAATTAGCTAGTGCTGTTCTAAAAGTAGCAGAAGAAGATCCTACTTGCGTAGTAGTGAAAAATGCTGAGGCCCGTCAACTACAAATCGATTGTATGGGCGAGGTTCATCTCGAGCATATCCTCAACAAAATGGATCGTAAATATGGCGTACAAGCTAAACTTGTGACTCCATATATTCCATACCGCGAAACCATTAAAGGCTCCGCTGAAACCGAGTCTAAATATAAGAAACAAAGTGGCGGTCATGGTCAATATGGTCACGTTAAGATTCAAGTGGACCCATTATACGATGGAAGCGAATTTGCATTCGTAGACAAAATCTTTGGTGGTGCTGTACCTAAACAATACATACCAGCAGTGGAAAAGGGTGCCAAAGAAACCCTAGATAAAGGCTTAATTGCGGGATATCCTATGATTGGCGTGCAAGTGACACTCTTGGATGGATCTTACCATAGCGTAGACTCCTCAGAGTTAGCATTTAAAGTAGCTACGTCACAGGCTATCAAGGATGTAATTCCTAAGGCGAAACCAGTCCTATTAGAACCAATCTATGAAGTTAACGTGTTTGCACCAGATGCTTTCATGGGCGACATCATGGGTGATTTAAATAGCCGTCGAGGTCGTGTATTAGGCATGGAACAAAGTGAAAGAACAGGTATTTCTGTTGTTAAAGCACAAGTACCATTGGCTGAAATGGCCGATTATGTGACTGCATTGCGCTCTATCACTCAAGGACAAGGCGTATTTAACCGTCAGTTCTATACTTATGAAGAGGTTCCACATAAGCAAGCGGAAGAAATTATCGCTGCTCATAAGACTCAAGAATAAAGTTAAGACCATGTCCACGTACTGTATCAAATACAGTTAGAATCACTACAACTGAATAGATAATTGCATATCGTAACAACTTAATAGCATAACAATTGACGTAAGTCATAAATTTGAATAGTATTTTACACGAGCCCTCCATATATGTAGCGTATGGAGGGCTTTTACTATATATACTTTACTATATATGTGCCTTATATAGAGCGTATAATGGCTAGTCCTTTATGTATATATGTGCTAACATTAAAGGTAATAAAATTGCTTATATATCAGGTGTTATTTCCATATATCGGGAAAGGATCGTATATGTTTTTCTCTAGCATTACTGCAGATTATACAAAAATGGGCTATCCTAAAGCTATCGTACGAGCTTTAGATTTTTTAAAGAATACAGATTTGAAAGCATTGCCAGGCGGTCGTCATGCCATTGAAGGTGACATGATGTATGCTAATGTGGACGATGTAGAAACCAAGCTATTTGAAACTACAAAACCTGAATCTCATCGCAACTATGTAGATATTCAATTTATGGTGAGCGGCGAAGAAAATATGGGCTTTTTCGTAGATAAAGGCCTTGTTAAACCGCTAGAATCCTATCCAGAACGAGATTGCTATTTCTATCCAAATGAAGCCATTGATGAAGGGCACATCCACTGCCCGGAAGGGTATTATACGGTATTCTTCCCATCTGATATCCATAGACCACTATTAGCGGTTAATGATAAGCCTATTAAAATCCGTAAGGTTGTTGTAAAAGTGCACGTTGATCTCTTAGGCGAGTAATCCTATGAATCGATACGAAGTTATAGGTGTTTTACTAACCCTATTAGGTGCTGTTTTATGGGGCGTATCAGGTGCTTCAGTACAGTTCCTAAGCAACTTTAGGGATATGAACTTAGAATGGCTAGTCACCATGCGATTAATTACAGCAGGATTATTAACCGTTGTCTATGCATGGTTTAAGTATGGTAATTCTATCTTTGATGTCTTTCGTAATTTGAAAGATACAGTAGGACTTATCGTTTTTGGTGTATTTGGTATGGCCTTGTGCCAATATACATATTTTAAATCCATTGCTTTAGCTGGAGCTGGTATTGCGACGGTACTCCAATACTTGGCGCCATCCATGATTATTATTTACATGCTAGCACGTTATGGTAAACGGCCCTCTAAAGGGGAGATTATTTCCGTTATATTGGCCTTGGTAGGTACGATTTGTTTGATGGGGAATGATGGCTTTTCTTTTGAAAGCTTCCCTCTTGCAGTGCTCGTATGGGGGCTCTTGTCTGCTGTGGGCGTCGCTGTATATAGTGTTTCTCCTGTAGATTTACTATATAAATATGGGACCTTACCAATTGTAGGCTTTGGCATGCTCCTCAGTGGTATTGTGGCAGCTATCTTGTTCCACCAACCAAATTCTTATGCTTTGTGGGATGTATGGACCGTTATTGGCTGTTTCAATGTTGTCTTTCTTGGAACTATCGTATCCTTTAATGCTTATTTAGAAGGGGTTAAACGCATAGGCGCTGTACCAGGATCCATCTTGTCATCTATTGAACCGATTTCGGCGGCTTTCTTTGGATGGGCATTTTTAGACAACCAATTTAGTGCATTAGGTCTAATTGGCATGGCTATGATCATCGCTACTGTTATTATTATTGCTCTTGAAAAACGTAATTAATAATTGAGGTCTCTTTGCTGTATATTGCGGTTTAGAGGCCTCTTTGTTATGATGTTATAGTATTTTAATGTCGCATTAGATGGAGGAATTAGATGGGGGAGAAACAGTGGATCGGCATGGCGCTAGCCATTCTAGGAGCCTTGTTTTGGGGCCTTTCAGGTACATCTGTACAATATCTGGAAGGGGCAAAACACTTGAATGTAGAGTGGCTACTAGAGGTTCGGCTGCTCGTGGCAGGGTTCTTGACGATTATATTGGCCTATATGCAAGATGGGATGTGCATCTTTGATATTTTTAAAAATAAAAAAGACTTTAGTAAATTGCTCATCTTCGGTGTTCTTGGCATCGCTTTAGCGCAGTACACGTACTTTAGAGCCATCGCTATTTCTGGGGTTGGTGTTGCTACGGTACTTCAATATGTAGCGCCAACGTTGATTATTATTTATCTCTTCCTACGATACTTTAAAAAGCCGTCTATTCCAGAGACTGGTTGTGTTGTATTAGCTATGGTTGGTACGGTATGTATTGTTTCACAAGATGGATTAGATATTGCCAATATTAATGGTGAAGCTTTACTGTGGGGACTCATTTCTGCAGCCAGCATCTGTGTCTATACATTGCAACCTATTGAGCTATTAAAGAAATATGGCACTACATCGATTGTGGGTTTTGCCATGTTTATCTGTGGATTTATTTCGTTAGCTATGTTCCAACAAATCGATTCTGAAGCAATTTGGGATGGAATGACATGGCTTGGATTATTCGCCATTATTATACTGGGAACAGTTGTATCCTTTAATGCTTATATTGAAGGGGTGCGACGGATTGGTGCCGTACAAGGCTCTATACTTTCTTCGTTGGAACCGATTTCAGCCGCTTTATTTGGCTGGGCCTTATTAGGGAATGAATTTACCTTTATCGGAATTATAGGTATGATTTGTATTATTGCTACCGTATTCATTATCGCCTGGGATCGACAACGACAAATCAAACGAGAAGTACTAAAAAAACTGAATAAAACAGAAATTAACTAGATAAAAAGAACATATATAGATACATAAAGACACATAAATCATGAGATGTAGCTCCGTGATATATGTGTCTTTTTTGTGGTTGTAAAACAATATATTTTGTTAAGACTGCCTTGAATAATAACTCTACTTGTTGCAGCTCTATGTAGAGAATGTCATCTATGTAAATATAGCAGTGTTTATGTAAATTTTGTATACATGACCTATTTTATTGACTATTTACCTATCTATTCATATAGTTAATAGGTAAGTACTAATTAATTTTTAGGAGGTTCCTATGTCTGTAAAAGATTTCGTACAACAACGACGTGATGATTTTATCGCTATGCGTCGTGATTTTCATATGTATCCAGAGCCAGCTTGGCTCGAATATCGTTCTGCTTCTAAAGTAGCTGAAAAGTTAATTGCTTTAGGTTATGATGTGGCACTTGGTGCAGAGGTACTCGATTTAGACTCTCGTATGGGCTTGCCTAGCGAAGAGGCTATGAAAGCAGCTATGGCTCGTGCTATGGATGAAGGTGCTGATCCTGAGCTCGTAGAAAAAATGGGCTATGGTAAAACAGCCATCGTAGCAACAATGAAGTTCAGTGATGATGGTCCTGTTGTGGCATTCCGTGCAGATATGGATTCTAATGATGTTATCGAATCTAAAGCATCTAACCATATTCCTGCTAAGATTGGTTTCCGTTCTCGCCACGATAAGGCTATGCATGCTTGTGGTCATGATACACATATGACAATGGGCCTTGGCCTTGCAGAATATATAGCGACACATAAGGATGGATTAAAAGGTACTATCAAACTTATCTTCCAACCTGCTGAGGAAGGTGTACGTGGTGCTAAAGCGATGGTAGAGGCTGGCGTAGTTGATGACGTAGACTTGATGTTTGGCATGCATATTGGCTTTAATGAAAATCTATCCAATTGCTTTGCTTGTAGTGATCATGGTTTCTTGGCGACTACGAAACTCGATGCTGTGTTCCATGGCTATTCTGCTCATGCTGGTGGTTCTCCAGAAAAGGCTCAAAATGCTATGCTTGCAGGCTGTACAGCAGTTCTTAACTTACAAGCTATTGCCCGTCATAGCCAAGGTGCATCTCGTATGAATGTAGGCGTTTTTGAAAGTGGTACAGGTCGCAATGTTACACCTGATGTAGCAGTTCTTAAATTAGAAACGCGCGGTGCTACTACCGAAATCAATGACTACATGATTGAACGCACTAAAACTATTATTAAAGGCGCTGCAGAAATGCATGACTGTACATTTGAAATTACAAAACAAGGCGAAACACCAGCTGGTCGTATTAGCGATGATTTAGCTCGTGAAGTACAATCTATCATTGAACCATTGGGGATCTTTAAAGAGGTACCTTTTGATTATAGCGGTGGCGGTAGTGAAGATTGTGCATACTTCTTGAACCGTGTAATTGATCGTGGTGGTCGAGCAACATATATGGTATTAGGCTCTGCTATTAAAGCACCTCATCATAATCCATTATTCGATATTGATGAAGAAGATATGTTAAATGGCATTGTTGCGTTAGGTACAATTGCTACTCACTATTTAAAATAGGATATATTGATTCAGATATTGTGATGCATACATCTAAACTATAGGTACATAACTATATAGATGTATGCATCGAAATATGTATAGTGTGCTATATATTAGATGTAATATGAGTATTAGATTGTGAGGTGTTATATGATTCAACGAGAGCGTTTAGCTAAAGATTTTGAAGTTATGGCACAGTTTACTGCACCTGGTGAGGGTATTAATCGTCTAGCTTTCACCGACGCAGACTGGAAGGGACGCCAATATATTATTGACCGTATGACTGAGGCGGGACTCACAGTGGAAACTGATGGTTTCGGGAATGTTATAGGCTATAAAGTTGGCAAGAATCCTGAGTTACCGATTGTTATGGTTGGTTCTCATACGGACAGTGTACCGAATGGGGGCAATTATGATGGTGTTGTGGGTGTATTGTCTGCTATTGAAGCGATTTGCAGTATGACAGATGATGATTTTGAACATGACCATACCATTGCAGTGGTGGACTTTATGTGTGAAGAGTCTAGTCGCTTTGGAGCTGCTACATTAGGTAGTAAGGCTATGCGCGGTGAATTGACATTGCAAGATTTACAACGCTTAGTAGATAAACAAGGTGTGTCCTTGTATGATGCGTTGAAAGGTCGTAATTTAAATCCCGATGCTATTGAGCATATGGAATATAAACGACCTGTAAAGTCTTTCACTGAAATACATATCGAACAAGGTAAGGTGCTAGAGCATGAAGCAAAACCCATCGGCGTTGTAACTGGTATTGCCG
Source organism: uncultured Veillonella sp. (assembly GCA_902477915.1). Taxonomy (GTDB): domain Bacteria; phylum Bacillota; class Negativicutes; order Veillonellales; family Veillonellaceae; genus Veillonella. Next base: position 29,756 of record CABSJA010000002.1, on the reverse strand, counting down.
CACCAGAGCGGTTCTATGTAACCATTCGTGGCAATGCGGACCATAGTGGTGCTACGCCAATGAATTTGCGTCATGATGCCTTATGTGGGGCTTCAAAAATAATCCTCGGTATTGAGGAGATTGCATCCATGCAAGAGGAGCCTCCAGTGGTGGGCACAGTTGGTGTTGTGGAGGTAACACCGGGCGCGATGAACGTTATCCCTGGGGCGGTTAAACTTGGTGTAGATATTCGCAGTATTTCTAAGGTGGCCCGTGATTCTGTAGTTACCCTCATTAAGGAATTTATTGATGTTATTGCGGAAAAACGAGGCTTATCCTATACGATTGAGCCTATTGCACAGGATCATCCTGTAGCGATGCATCCAGCTATGATTCGAGAAATCGAAGAGGCTGTTAAGTCTGTAGGTGTAGACTATATGACCATGCCAAGCGGTGCTGGTCATGATGCTATGCACTGGGCCGATGATGTTCCAACGGGAATGATTTTTATCCCATGTCGTGAAGGTATTAGTCATAATCCGGCTGAATTTGCGGATATGGATGATATCACTACAGGCGCTAAGGTATTGGATACAGTACTTAGAAAACTTAGCTTAGAAAGTACTGAAATTAATTAGGTTGAGTGCTGTGGAATATGGTATTAGATATAATCTGGTTAGATCTGTGTTAATTAGCTAAGACATTATATTTACGTGGTTAGAAGGGTGTATTCCGTAATAGAATGGTAGAGAATATTTTCTGTTTGTTGGGAATACCCGGATTGGAGAGATTATGGTTATTGCTGGTATTGTTATTGTAGTGGCGACGTTTATCGCCATTATTAAACAGTTTGAAACACGGCTCGTTCTATTGTTGTCGGGCTTGTTAATGTGCTTTATTGGTGGGCAGCTTGGTGCTGGTACGACAGCCTTTGTAAAAGAACTTACAAATCCAGGTCTTGTCCCAACCATTTGTACAGTACTTGGTTTTAGTTATGTTATGGAATATACAAAATGTACAGAGCACATGGTATATTTCATCTCTGCAGGCCTTAAAAAGATGACTAAAATCATCATTCCTGGTGCTGTTATTATTACATTCTTGATCAATATTGCGTTGCCTACTGCAGCGGGCTGTGCAGCTGCTGTAGGCGCATTATTAATTCCTGCTCTTATTCGTTCTGGTGTGCATCCTGCAATGGCAGGTTCTGCCATTTTCTTAGGTACTTGGGGTAGTGCATTGAGCCCAGGCCTTATGTTTAATCCGCAAGTAGCACAACTAGCCGGTGAAGACGTAATGACCGTTATTGCGAGCTTCTCTATGCAAGCCATTATTGGTATTGTAGTAGCAGCTATCTTGCTCAATATCGTAGCTATCGTTAAGAAGGAACATACAGGATATGTATTGAAAGATGCTAACGAAGAAGAAGGCAAAGAATTCAAGGTAAATTACTTATATGCCATCATCCCAATCATTCCGCTTGTATTACTCGTACTTGGTAGTAAACAAGTAGCAGTGATTCCAGAGATTTCCGTTCCTGTATCCATGTTAATTGGTACGGCTATCGGCATTATTGCGGTACGACCTAATGTAACAGATGCAGTTAAGAAATTCTTCCGTGGTACTGGCGATGGCATGTGCGATGTAGTAGGTCTTATGGCTGCAGCGGCGTGCTTTACAGCTGGTATGCAGTACATCGGCCTTACAAGTGCACTCATTGATGGCATGAAGAACTCTCAACAAATTGCTCAAATCGGTGCTGCCTTTGGTCCATTCTTATTGGCTGTTATTTCTGGTTCTGGTAATGCAGCAGCTCTTGCCTTTAACGGTGCGGTAACACCGCATGCAGCAGACTTTGGCTATGGTATTATGCAACTCGGCTCCATGGCTCAATTAGGTGCTGGTATCGGTCGTAGTATGAGTCCAGTAGCAGGTGCAGGTATTATCATTGCCGGCCTTGCAGGTATTAACCCTATGGAAATGGCGAAACGTAATGCTGTTCCATGTATTATTGCTACAGTAGTGATTATGCTATTGTTACTATAATTGAATACTGATGTAGTTGGTCAATTATAATTCAATAAAACATAGTTGTTCTAGGACTCTAAATTTAAAACTTACAATAAAAGAACCCCATTATGATTAATATCATGATGGGGTTCTCTTTATACTATAGAGTTCTATAGGTTCTATTATTTAAGTTTGAAACAAATCCATAGAGCGGAAATAATAAATAAGCCGCCACTAACCCAGAATAGTGTAGTAAAGCCTAGCCATGCCATAAGGCTAGCACCGCCAACGGATCCTAAGAAATAACCAAAGAATAGACAGGATTGATTATAGGAGAATACTTGGCCTGTAAATTCTCGAGGTGTTTTTGAAGATAGGTAGGTGTTTAAAGCTGGAAGCATACCACCTAGACCAAAACCTTGTAGGAATCTGATGATTGCAAGTTGATATACATCGGAAACATAGGCTTGAGGGATATTTAGAATCCCTACATAGATAAGAGATACTACTAATACTTTACGGGGGCCAATTTTATCGACTAATTTACCTAGTGGAGAGCTACTCATAAGTTGAGCAATACCCATAGCAGAGAATACAGCACCCGCAATAAATGCGAGATTTTCTGTGTCGCTCGGAACGATTCCTTTAATATATACAGATATAACTGGTTGTAAGGACATAATACATATTGCGTAGATAAAGGAAGCTACACATAATGCGACAATACTATTAAATTCTGGTATTTGCTCTTTTAACTTGCGGATGGAAAGCTTTTCAGGATTAGGTTTTGGTACATAATTCTCATGGATGAATATAGTTGCTAACACACCGGCTAAGCCCATGAGGGCACCGACGATGATAAAGTCATTGCGAATACCTACTGTATCTGCAATGTAGCCACCTAATAGAGGTCCAATGAGCGAGCCTGCTAGGTTAGCCGATGCCAATAGACCTAAGGCCCAACCTGTTCGTTCAATCGGGGTTTCAGAAGCAATTAAGGTAATTGATGCCGAGTAAAATCCACTTACAAGACCTTGGATTAAACGAATTAGTACGACTCCCTCTGGGGTTGTTTGAAAGGCAATCAAAGCATTACATAAGGCCATGCCAAAGCTAGATCGTATTAATGTAATTTTACGACCTTTTTTGTCAGCAACACGCCCCCAAAATGGTGCTGCTAAGCAAACGATTATGTAGGTTGCACCGGTTGCTAAACCAGACCATAAGGACATTGCTTCTGGTGTTTGGACGCCTAAATCGTGAAAGTATAAAGGCAGGATTGGAGCTAGCTGACTTACACCAAAGGCTGTACAGAATACACAGACTAAACTGATGTATACCGTTCGTTTCCACGTTTCCAACGTATTCCTCCTTTCTTAATCGTAGTATGTTCTTAATAAAATAATACTCTTATTTGTTTTTTATTTCATCCCAATCACTTAAATCTGGAAGTTTGTTACTTGTTATAGATTCCTGAATCCAGTAGTTGATGGAGGTTAAGTTGCAAGATTCTCGTTCGAAGACATATTCGTTGTCCTCGTCTACAGTGGCATAGAGTTGAATGCGTAAGTTTTTACCTTTTTTGCGCTCGATATAATAGCTAATGCATTGATCATCAATGCTAGAAGGACGAACCGAAATCATATCATACTTACCATTCGCTACGCCTTCTAAGGCATCCTTAATCATTTGATTTGAAAATTCATATTGATTGAGGTAGAAGATATCATTGTCACAAGTTAATACATATTCTCGTGGAGGCGTAGTGTTTTTGTACTGTTTCTCCCAGCTTTCATCAATCACAGGCAATGTAGCATTATCATAGAAGTCTTTAATTAAACCGAGACCTTCAGGAATGGACATCTCCTTAAAGTATCTTATTTCATATACTGTAGGATCCAAGGTTTCATCGATTTCCGTAGGATCCTCAATGTAGCCGTATAGATAGATGGTACAAGCATTTTTATCTTCATTGTGGAACATAACAATGCTGTATACATCGTAAATTACATTTTCTATGGATTGACGATTATCATAGATGATAAGGCTGAGATATTTTTGTGTATCCCACTCGTGTTGAATAAAATCCCAGTCATATTTATTAGTGCGCCAACCCGTAGTCGATTCCTCGAAGATTTCTAATACGTCAACGGAGTTTTGTGGCCAAGCAGGTGGCATAGGATTACACGTTGTAGAAGATTGCGTTATCCCTTCCTTGTACTGATAGTGACCATCAACGAGTTCAAAGGCCTCTAACCGTTCAGATGCTTCGTCTGGAATTACCAATGGCTCACCAGTACCAAAACAATTATCAGTTCTTGTGTTGAGACGGTTGATGCTTTCACGAGCGTGCTCATAGAAGGTAACGGCTTGGTCTAACTCCGGCTTTTTTGTAATGGCACCAATTTCGTAGCAATAGCCTTCTGCTAGTTGCCATAGATGGTCTGCATAGTCATAACTACCGTATCTATCGAAACATTTGCTAGCCTGATTGACGCACTCTATGGCGGTTCTTATAGCAGGGGTATTACCTTTTTTGAAAGTAAATACATAAGCGAGATACGGCCAAATAGCATCGAGCGTGTAAATCGCTGGTTGTTGCAATAAGTGAGCGATGCGAGACCAGTCTTGAGACTGACCATCGATATTTAATGTGCGAAGAATGATGGCTTGCATTGTAACATAAGCGTGGTCGTTAAAGTCTAAATAATCTGGGCTTATAGCAGCACGCTCATAGTATTTGAGGGCCTTTTGAATATTCTGAGGGATTCGTTTGTTAGACTCACCTGGTTTTGCATAGTACTCGGCAGCTTCACGCAAACACATGCCATTATTCATGGTTACGCCACGCTCAAAATATTCGAGAGCTCGTTCATGCTCCCCGCGAGACTTACAAATATCGCCAGCTAAATACATCATGAGTGGCAAACCTGCTGCAGCCCCTTCAAAAATGACTTGTTCTTCCATTGCCTTATTATTTTGCTCGGCATAGGTAAGGCGAAGGTTGCGGTACGCAATGACAAGACCTGCCGCTGCGGATTTATGCAACCATTGCTGCGCAATGGCCGTTACTTTATTTGCCAATCTACGTTGATCTACTTGGGCAAATAAAGATTTTAAAAAATGGACAACACCAGATGGTTCACCTTCATTAACTATCTTTTGTGCAGATGGCAAGAGGCGGTAATCTCCCCATTGGAATACATTGGCAATGGCATAGGCACAGTAAGAACAACCCTTTTGGGCGCCCTCATAGACGTGCTGGAATGCTTGGTCCTTCGTCATAGGCAACTCTTTTTCAATAGTTGGTGTAAGGGCACCAGAGGTACGCATAGCTTGTAAAATAGCGATGGCACTGCCTTTGCGAATAGCTGTATGTAAATAACTATATGCCTTTGTGTCATCCTCAGGAAAGCCTGCTTCAATCCAGGTGAACTGAGGGCCGGAATAGACGCGCGCCAAAATAGCATACACATCGCCAATACCAGGAATCTTTTGGCCTTCCTCGTCAAGTTTCACAAGGGTATCAAGCTCAGCCTTGCCCGCCCAAGCAATATCTTTATTACACTGGTGGAATATTTTATTGAAAGACTGCTGTATTTGATCAGTGAAATAAAAACTCATACTCTCTCCTCCGCATAATATCAGTAGAAGCTGATAACATATGTAATTTCAGTATACTATTAGTGTTTAGAGGAAAACAATATAAATATTCTGAATTTGGAGGGGACTAGGGGAAATCAGTAATTTGGATTATATATGGTTATTAGATGATGAATGAATGTAAGGATAAGGTGAAAGTTGAGATTTTTCTTGACTTTCATTCTATAGAAACATTATAATCAGATTATAATTTTATACTCGCCTAAAAGAAACCGATGAGGTGGAGATAAAAATAGGAAATGCACTCACAGAGAGCGGGATTAGCTGAGAACCCGTAGTACGCAGCTTATTAAATGGACCACCGAGGGCGCATGGAAAAGAATGAATTTCATTCCTAGTATGGTGCGACGTCACACGAGCGTTAGTCGTGAGGGATATGTTAGTATCCTGCGAAAGAGGAATGCGCTGCATTCAAACAAGGTGGTACCGCGATTTATAGCATAATACAAGTATTTTCTAATACTCTTGTAAAAATAGAACTATAGACTCGTCCTTGACGTTATATTGTCATGGGCGAGTTTTTTTATTGGCCAACGCCAGATGGAGGTTCTCATGATTTTTCCTAGTCTTGACCGTGTGAAAGCTATCGCACCGGGCTACGATATCGTGCCTGTATATATGGAAATTTTATCCGACGTACGCACACCGATTAGCGTGTTGAAAGCGTTAAAACAAGTGAGCAGTCATACGTACTTGCTTGAAAGTGCGGATAATAGTAATCATTGGGGCCGTTACTCCTTCTTGGGCTATGATCCTAAGATTGAGCTCTTCTGCAAAAATCATCAAATGACTATCAAAGACGGTACAACACGTACCTTTGAGTGTTCTGACCCAGCTGCAGAGATTCGCAATATTTTGAGCCAATATAAAAGCCCTCGTTTAGAAGAATTACCAACCTTCACAGGCGGCTTTGTAGGGTACTTTGCTTGTGAATATATCCGCTATATCGAGCCAACACTCGATTTCCCAACACCAGATGATGACCCTGCTATGGTGAACGATGTAGACCTTATGCTCTTCGATAAGGTAATCGCCTTTGACCATTACAAAAATAAAATCTACTTGATTGCTAACATCAGCACAAACGATTTGGAACGTAATTACAACAAGGCTGAGCTTGAGTTGAAAGCATTAGCTGATCTCGTAGTAAACGGCAAAGAGGCTAATATTCCAAAAGGTATCCTTAAAACAGAGTTTACCTCTGAGTTTACAAAGGATGAGTTTGAAGCAGTTGTTAAAAAGACACAGCACTACATCAAGGAAGGGGATATCTTCCAATGTGTTGTATCTAACCGCCGTGAAGCTGAGTTCGATGGTAGCTTGTTAAATGCGTACCGCGTATTGCGTACGTTGAACCCATCTCCATACATGTTCTACCTATCTGGTGGCGATGTAGAGCTTACAGGTGCTTCTCCAGAAACATTGGTAAAATTGACAGATGGTAAAATGTACACCTTCCCAATTGCAGGTACTATGCGCCGCGGTAAAACCGAAGCAGAGGACCTCGCTATTGAAGAAAAGCTCATTAACGACGAGAAAGAGTTGGCTGAACATAACATGCTCGTTGACCTTGGCCGGAACGACTTAGGTAAAATTTCTAAATTTGGTTCCGTAAAAGTAGAGGCGTTACATATGTTGCAACGTTTCTCTCATGTAATCCACATTACATCTACTGTAAGCGGCGACATTCAAGACGGTAAAGATGCTCTCGATGCTATCGGTGCTACATTGCCAGCTGGTACATTGTCCGGGGCTCCTAAAATTCGTGCTATCGAGATTTTACACGAACTTGAAAAAAGCCCACGCGGTGTATACGGCGGCGCTGTAGGTTACATCGACTTCTCTGGTAACATGGACGTATGTATCGGCATCCGTATGGCTATGAATAAAGGCGGTAAGGTTTATGTTCGCGCTGGTGCAGGTATCGTTCGTGATAGTGTACCTGCAAGCGAATACAATGAAACTTTGATCAAAGGCCAATCCATGATTTCCGCAATTACAGACGCACAGGAGGTAGAATAATGGTACTCCTTATAGATAATTACGATAGCTTCTCCTTCAATTTATACCAATTAGTAGGCTCTATCGATCCAGACATTAAAGTCATCCGCAGTGATGAATTAACTGTGGAAGAAATCCGCGCTTTAAAACCAGACTATGTGATACTTTCACCAGGACCTGGCAGACCAGCTGATGCGGGTGTGTACGAAGACCTATTGCGCGAATGCAAAGGCGAATTCCCAATCCTTGGCGTATGCCTTGGTCACCAAGCCATCGGCGAAGTATTCGGTGGCACTGTATCTTACGCAAAACAAGTTATGCACGGCAAACAAAGCGTAGCCAAACAAGTACACCCATCCAAAATCCTTAAAGGCGTACCTGAACAATTTGAAGTAGCACGCTACCACTCCTTGGCAATTATTGACGAAACCATGCCAAGCGAACTCATCGTTACATCCATTACCGACGACGGCGAAGTAATGAGCGTAGAACACAAAGACTACCCAATCTACGGAGTCCAATTCCATCCGGAATCTATCATGACACCAAACGGGGAACAAATGATTCGCAATTTCTTAGAAAAATAACTACTGACTAATTTAGCTATTCGAGGGGCTATTTTTAAGATCTAGAACGATAAGGCAGAAATAAGGTCTCTCGGAACTCCGATGGCATGACCCAATCGGTACCGACTAGGTAGATATGGTATTAATTTAATAGATATCCTCAAAAGGAGATATAAAATGATTAAAGACGCATTATATGCAGTAACACATGGTCAAGATTTATCTTATGATCTTGCTAAAGATACAATGAATAAGATTATGAGTGGCGAGGTAGCCGAGGTTCCTATGGCGGGTTTCTTGTGCGCTCTTGCAGCGAAAGGCCCTACTGTAGATGAGGTTACGGCGTTCGCTGAGGTTATGCGTGAGAAGGCTGGTTCTGTGCCTCATGAAGGTACAGTTGTGGAAATCGTAGGTACTGGTGGCGACGAAGCTAATACGTTCAACATTTCTACTACATCTGGTTTTATCATTTCTGCTGCAGGTATTCCTGTAGCGAAACATGGTAACCGCAGTGTATCTAGTAAATGTGGCGCTGCTGACTTGATCGAAGCATTGGGCGCTAAATTAGAGCTTAACGGCGAACAAAACGAAGCAGTTCTTAATAAAGCAAATATGTGCTTCATGTTTGCTCCTGTATACCACCAAGCTATGAAGTATGCAGGTCCTGTACGTAAGGCATTAGGCGTTCGTACAGTATTTAACATCCTTGGACCTTTGGCAAATCCAGCAGGTGCTACTGTGGAATTGATGGGTGTGTACGATAAATCTTTGGTAGAACCATTGGCTCGCGTATTGGCTAATCTTGGCGTTAAACGCGGTGCTGTGGTACACGGCTTCGACGGCCTTGATGAGATTACGGCAACTAACAAAACGTATGTATGCGAAATTAATAATGGAACTTTCACAAGCTACGAATTCGATCCTAAAGAATATGGTTTCGAATACGCCGACAAAACTGAGCTTGAAGGTGGCGACGCTATTGTAAACGCTGAGATTACACGCCGCGTTCTCGGTGGTGAGCAAGGTGGTAAACGCACAGCCGTTCTTCTTAACGCTGGTATGGCGATTTATCTTGCAAAAGATGGCATTACATTAGCAGAAGGCATTGAAGAGGCGAAAAATATGATCGACTCTGGCAAGGCGCTTGCTACAATGGAACAGTTTGTGAAAGCAACCCAAGAGGTATAACCATTGATTTTAGATAAGATTGTAGAGGCTACCAAAGTTCGAGTGGCCCAAGAAAAAGAGGTGGAAACGCCTGAGGCTGTGAAAGCAGCGGCCTTAGCGTTACCATCCGATACAGGATTTCCTTTTGAAGCAGCCCTTCGCCAGCAAGACTTTAACTTCATTTGCGAAGTAAAGAAGGCGTCCCCTTCAAAGGGGATTATCGCCGAGCATTTCCCCTATTTAGACATCGCCAAAGAATATGAAGTAGCTGGGGCAGCAGCCATCTCTGTGTTGACTGAGCCAGACTTCTTTAAGGGCGACAAAAAATATTTACAAGAAATTGCTAGCACCGTAAAAATTCCTGTCCTTCGTAAGGACTTCATCATCGATGAATACCAAATCTACCAAGCGAAGGTGTGGGGCGCTAGTGCAATCCTATTAATCTGTGCATGCCTCGATGTGCCTACATTGACGAAGTTCCGTGAGTTAGCCGACTCTCTTGGCTTGTCTTCCTTGGTAGAGGCTCACGACGAACAGGAAGTACAAATGGCCATCGATTGTGGTGCCCGCATTATTGGCGTTAACAACCGCAATTTAAAAGACTTCACTGTAGACGTACAAAACAGTGTACGCTTGCGCAATCTCGTTCAAGACGATGTAATCTTCGTATCTGAAAGCGGTTTAGAAACGCCAGAGGATATTCAAGTATTGCGCGATAACAACATCGGCGTTGCCTTGATGGGTGAAACCTTTATGCGTTCTCCTAACAAGGTTGAGAAATTGGCATATCTCTATGGGCCCACATACTACACACCAAAGGTTAAGATGTGTGGTATCTCCAAGGTAGAAACAATCCCTGCTGTAGTAGAGGCTAAGCCAGACTACATGGGCCTTGTATTTGCACCAAGCAAACGACAAGTTACTGTCGACAAAGCTAAAACATTGGTGGAAGAGCTACATAAACAATATGTAAAAACATATGGTACAAATACGGTGCCAATGAACGCTGAGACAACACAAGATACTAATGGATTTGGCGAAGAAAACACCAATTCTGAAGCGATTAAAACGGTAGGTGTCTTCGTCAATGAAACACTAGATAACCTCGTTACGATCGCTAAAGAAGTCAATCTTGATGCGGTGCAATTGCACGGCGATGAAGATGAAGCTTTTATCCAAGCTCTCAAAGAGAAAACAGATGTAGAGGTTTGGAAGGCTATTCAAATCCGCAGTGCTGAAGATGCAGAAGCGTGGATTGATAGCAGTGCTGATATGCTACTATTTGATGCGTACCATAAGGATGAACGCGGTGGTACGGGCGAAGTGTTCGACTGGTCTTGCTTAGATGAGTTTGAACGTCCCTTTATGCTCGCAGGTGGTATCGATGGTACAAATGTGGCACGTGCTATCCGCACAGTTCGCCCTTACGGCATAGATATCAGTAGCGGTATTGAAACCAATGGCGTGAAAGACGATGAGAAAATTAAAGCTTTCACAAACATCGTGAGAACCATAGCTCACTGAATGTTGAGAGAATAAGGCCTATTATAGGCGAGTAATCATAGAAAATACATAAATCTAAGATATAATAATATTTTAGACACATCCGATGGAATTCATCGATTGTTGAGATAGATACCAATAGTAATGCTATACATAGCGTGCTAGCAGGAATGGTACATGGAAAGGTAAGTTATATGAGTGAACAAAGACATGGTTATTTTGGCTCCTTTGGTGGCCAATTTATGCCAGAAACATTGATGAATGCAGTCATCGAATTGGAAGAGGCATACAACAAGTACAAAGATGATCCTGATTTCGTGCGCGAACTTGAGGATTTACATAAAAAATATACAGGTCGTCCATCCCTTTTATACTATGCAGATCGCATGACAAAAGACCTTGGTGGGGCCAAAATTTATTTGAAACGTGAAGATTTGAACCATACTGGTTCCCATAAATTGAACAATGTAATCGGCCAAATGTTATTAGCAAAACGCATGGGTAAAACTCGTGTTATTGCTGAAACTGGTGCAGGTCAACACGGTGTAGCAACAGCTACTATTGCTGCGTTGATGGGCATGGAATGTGAAGTATACATGGGTGCTGAAGACTGTGAACGTCAAGCGCTTAACGTATATCGCATGGAATTATTGGGCGCTAAGGTGCATCCTGTAACAACTGGTACTAGCACATTAAAAGATGCTGTTTCTGAAGCATTGCGCGAATGGACAAACCGCATGTCCGATACGCACTATGTATTGGGTTCTGTTATGGGCGCTCATCCATTCCCTATGATCGTTCGTGATTTTCAATCCATCATTAGCCGTGAAGCGCGTGAGCAAATCCTAGAAGCAGAAGGTAAATTGCCAACAGCTGTTATGGCTTGTGTAGGCGGCGGTTCTAATGCGATGGGGATGTTCTATCACTTTATCCCTGATGAAGGTGTTCGCCTCATCGGTTGTGAAGCGGCAGGTCGCGGTATCGATACCGAGGAACATGCAGCGACAATCGCAAAAGGTTCTGTTGGTATCTTCCATGGTATGAAATCTTACTTCTGCCAAGACGAAGATGGCCAAATTGCTCCAGTATATTCTATCTCTGCAGGTCTTGATTACCCTGGCATTGGCCCTGAACATGCGTACTTGCACGATAGTGGTCGCGCTGAATACGTACCTGTAACGGATGATGAAGCAGTAGATGCTTTCGAATACTTGTCTCGTTTAGAGGGTATTATTCCAGCGATTGAAAGTGCTCATGCAGTGGCACATGCACGTAAAATTGCACCTACTATGAGCAAGGACGATATCATTATTATTTGTTTATCTGGTCGTGGCGACAAAGACGTAGCGGCTATGGCGAAATATAGAGGGGTGGATCTTCATGAGTAAAATTAAAGACGCTTTCACAAAGGGCAAGGCATTCATCCCGTTTATCAGCGCTGGTGATCATGGCATCGAGAATACAGAACGTTATATTCGCGTCATGGTGAAAGCTGGCGCCGACATGGTAGAAATTGGTATTCCCTTCTCTGATCCAACAGCGGAAGGTCCAGTTATCCAAGAAGCGAGCACACGCGCATTATCTACAGGCGTAAAAATTCACGATATCTTTGATATGGTGCGTCGTTTGCGCACAGGTGAAGATGCAGTGACTATCCCACTCGTGTTCATGACCTACTTGAACCCAATCTATGTATTCGGTCGTGAAAAATTCTTTACCCTCTGCGAAGAGGTTGGCATCTCCGGCGTTATCGTGCCAGATATGCCGTTTGAAGAAAAAGGCGAACTTGCTAGCATCGCCAATAAACACGGTGTTGAAGTGGTATCCTTGATCGCTCCAACATCTGAAAACCGCATTGAAATGATCGCAAAAGACGCAGAAGGCTTTGTGTACTGCGTATCTTCCCTCGGTGTTACAGGTATGCGTAGCGAAATAAAAACGGATATTAAATCCATCGTTGAAACCATTCGCAAATATACAGATATCCCTGTAGCCGTTGGTTTTGGTATTTCTAAGCCAGAACAAGCAGAAGCAATGGCGCGCGTATCTGACGGTGCTATCGTAGGCTCTGCTATCGTTAAAATCGTTGCAGAACACGGCGAACATGCAGATCAAGCATTATTTGATTACGTACAATCTATGAAACAAGCTGTGCTAAAAGCTGATGCATAATAAGAGCTAACGCATAATAAATAGATAATACAATACATACTAAAAAGGACGTTATACATGTGTATAACGTCCTTTTTAGGTTAGTTAGTTTAGTTATGTGTTATATGACTGGATAACCAGTTATGAAAGGGGTATGATTAGCCGTTTGTAGATTCGGAACGTTGATGACGTTCACTGCGTTTTGCAGTTGCATTTTTGTCATGTTTTTCGCGTTCAGAAATTTTGTGTTTTCTATGTTTCTTTTGATCTGCTTTGAACCATGGATGAGCACTGCTGTCCACTGTGCCATCATCGTTCTTTACCATGCGATGGTTTTCACCGATTTTGAAGTGGTAATCTTTGGCTTGTGCTACATTGGCACCAATACCAACGGATAAGAATGCTGCCAAGCTGGCCATAGCTACTACTTTAGTCAATTTAGCGTTCATAATTATTATCTCCTATACAAACTTAATTGCACGAATTTTAGTTGTAAAAAATATATTATTAGTATAGATAAATTTAATGAAGAAAAAATGAAATAAAAGGTTTGGTAAAGCATAGTATAATAGGATTATCTAAGTTTGTATCATATCTAAATAGAGTAGGAGATTTATGAAGCAGAGAGTATTTGAAATCCTCTATCGTGAGCTAGTAGAAAACTATGCGAATCATAAGGGACGAACAACGACAGCCGACTTTTGGCTTACCATAAGCGCTATGACCTTTGTATATGGTCTAGTTACTTTTATAACAGGTCTTGCCACATTCATACCCTATGGATTTTTATATGCCATATCCTTAGGGGGCGGCGTATTGACGGCATTAACAGTAGTGTTAGTATTGCCCACCATTATGATGGTAGCGAGACGGTTACGTGATTCTAATAATGATCCAACCTTGATGATTCTCATCTTTGTTCCTATTTTAGGATGGATTGCGTTGCTCTATTTATTATGTAAAAGATCGGCTCCAACACAAGAAGCAAGCATAACTAATGAACAGATATCTGTAGAACCAAGTATACATGAAAAGCAGTCTATTTCTGGTGTATTCATCGTGATTATTCTTGTTTTAGGGTGGGTTACTAGCAGCGTAGGGACATCTATGATGGGGCATAATTATATGGTAGAAGAAACAGCCTTTGGTAATTTAGGGCAGGGGGCTTTTACCAAAAAAGCAAACCGTTTACTAAATAGTGATTCTGCTACAACAGAAGGCTATCTAGTTGTAAAAGAGTATTACCAAGCGCTGGTTAACGGAGACTATCACAGTGCCTATCGTGAGTTGAGCAGTCGTGAAATGGAACGGTATGGTACCTTTGATCTCTGGCAGCAAGCTAAGTCAAAGGAACAACGTTCTGCTGTAGAATCTATACGATTGGATTATGTGTCTCAAGATGTTGATGATGATGTAACGGTGGATTATATCGGATATAGAGTGGACTTTGTAGATAAAAGACCGTCTATGTTAGTTCGTTTATACAGCACTGGCAATGGTTGGAAAATCATTGGTTTTGAAGAGTTTGAGGAGGACTAGGCCATGGCATCTGTAAATGTATATGATTTGAACTATACCGATGCCTTTGTGCTAGGCATCAAAAACTACGCTAATTTTAAAGGTCGTGCGAGCCGTAGTGAATACTGGCGATTTATGGCTGGAATGATGATGATTCAAGGTACGCTGAGTGTAGTAGCCATCCTTTGTAAAGGTGTTGGCCTCTATAATTTTGAGTCTATTATTGATACGATTACGTTATTAGTAACTTTATTTTTTGTGATTCCTAATATCGCCATCACAGCACGCCGTATGCATGATATTGGCCGCAGCGGCTGGACTCAGCTGATATCCTTTATTCCTATTATAGGGTTCTTTATATTCTTAACCTACGAATTGAAAAAGGGCGATGAAGGGGAGAATGGTTACGGTGAAAGAACTGCCTATACTCCTATCACTGCTAGTATAAGCCAATCTACAGGGCTTGAAGAAACTCCGTCCCGAAAACAAGACTGGGTTATGGGCATTACCATCTTTGTTCTTCAATCTATCGTCTTTGGTGATACTATCGGTGATATATTATGGTATGGTATTAACGCTAATGGCTATATATAGTATTAATCTACGTTTAATAGCATAATTATTATTTTATTTTATAAAAGTTTAACAACTCCTTTATAGACAATATAATACTTTGTAGTAAAATGAAATCAAGATGAATTCAAAAATATAGATATGATTACTTCAAAACATATCTAAGTTACTATATGTGTTAAAGCAACAGGACTTTATGAGCTTCACTGTTTCCTGCTGTGGATGGAAGGAGTTTATTATGAGACCTTGTCCATATTGTGGACATGAGGTGTTAAAAAGTGAACGATACTGTCCAAACTGTGGACGTATCCGCAAAGCACCTATTTCGTTAGATAAGTATAGTCTAGGCATGATTGAAAACTTTAAACAATGCTTTGTTTATAAATACGCTGACTTTGAAGGCCGTGCTAGCCGTAGCGAATATTGGAACTTCTTTTTGATGTACCAATTGCTATTTGTAGCCATTCTGTTTACCTGTGCGTTCTTGAGCTATATTAGTCCTCTCTCTAGTGCCGTTGGCGTAGGCTTCGGGCTAGTTATTCTTGTACTTATGTCCGTTGTTATGGTCATTCCTGGCGTAGCTGTTGCAGTACGACGCTTGCACGATCAAGGCCGTTCTGGCGGACTTGTGTTTATTGGTGTTGTTCCTGTCATTGGTACAATTATATTGTTAGTGTTGATGGCTCTTCCTGGTGAAAGCCACGACAATCGATTCGGTTCACCAACAGGCCGTGTTGTTCTAACAAAACAAATGGCCCATGAAATTGGTTTGATTGATGCTACACCTACCACAGGCCTTACAGCAGGATTACTATGTGCAATCTTTGTGCTGTGGTTCCTGGTGGATCGATTGCTAACGACAAGTGTGATGTAAAAATGACAACTCTCCTTATAGCTTCACTATAGGGAGAGTTTCTTTTTTAGTTAATTTAGATGTCTATTTATTGTCGCATATTGTTTTGGTGCTACTATTTTAATACAATAGTTTTACTAGAGGTTAAACGTATATAGGAGAGCGTGTATGAATGGTATAAATTGGTGGCGTCGCTTAGGGATAGTCTGCTGCGTGATGGTAACATTAGGTTGTATTAGTGGTTGTCAGTGGAATTTAGATAATCTAAAGCAATATAGTCAAGATTCATCAGCAAGAGACAGTAAAAAGGATGAAACGAAGAGGGTGTTTCGTTTCTATTTGGCTGCTACAAATGAGTTTAACTACAATGAGGTTAAATACGGTAGCCAATATGATCTAATCTGGCAACAGGCAAGTTCAAATGAACCACTAACGGATTTTAAGGTACAGGATTATGAGCGTCTTGAACAGGAACTAGTAGCTGCTAAAGAGGCAGGTCGTTCATACGAGGATCTTGAAAGCACAACAGATGCTCTATTGCCTATCTTGCATGACATCGTAAGCGATGTAAAGGCTTTAGATTCGTATTATAAAGAAAAGCAGTATGAAAAAGATAATTATGCATTTAGTCAAGCTACACTAGCTAAGCTTTCAGCGTTATTAGAAGTATTTGAACCAAAATATGAAGCGTTAAATGAGGCAGTTGCGGCTGCTCATAAAAAAGAACGTAATAAAGATATTGAGTTGATGCGCTCGAATGGTCAAGTGAATGGTGCTCATATGATAGAGATGATGGGGTACTATAGTGATATTGTTAGCCATATAATTGAGCGAGGGCCTAATAGTGATGTGCAATGGGTGAAAGCTCAAAAGGACGCAGCCAATGCAATTGTACCTAAGTTTACGTCTGTGGAGGTACAAAATCGGATTGAACAAGCTAAGAATCTTGATGCGGCTATTGATGCATTTGTAGCAGAACAAAGTGCTGAGACACATCATGAGGTAATTTCACAATATAATGAGCTAGCTCGGACACCGATGAATTTTAAATTACTAGATAAAGTACAAGATGCTTATATACCTGAAGGTATATAGTTTACTTGTTGACAATTTCCCCGTTTGAGTCCTATAATTATCTATTATATGAATATTGCGTTGAAAAAGACGGCACGTCTCAGACGGATTTAGTAGAGACCAAACTCATGGGCTGAAAGGTTTGGAAATCTAGAGATTTGCGGATCACTTTGGAGCAAGCAGGAACCCTGCCGGTGAACACCGTTATATGTCTAAGTGGCTTTCACAAATTGAAGTCTAGTTATTTCGTATGCTCGGAATATTCTAGCTTTCACAGAAGGTCAGTAGGGTGGTACCACGGATATTACGTCCGTCCCTTCGGGGGCGGGCGATTTTTTTATGTAAAAGGAGCACATCATGGATTACGGTAAGACGTTACATTTGCCTGAAACAGAATTCCCAATGCGCGGCAATTTGCCTAAGCGCGAACCAGAAATTTTAAAGTTCTGGGAAGACAACAAAATTTATCAAAAACGTTTGGAATTGCGTAAAGACGCAAAACCATTCATCTTGCATGATGGCCCTCCATACGCAAATGGTAAATTGCACATCGGTCATGCCCTCAACAAAACGTTGAAGGACATCATCATGAAATACAAGACTATGACTGGTCACTATACTCGCTACATCCCTGGTTGGGATACGCACGGTTTGCCAATCGAGCATGCGGTTATTAAAAACACTGGTCTTAACCGTCATGAAATGGCGCCTCTTGATTTGCGCAATAAATGTAAGGAATATGCATTAGAATGCGTAGAAACTCAAAAACAAGACTTCATTCGCTTTGGTGTATTAGGCGAATGGGAACGCCCTTATTTGACATTGCGCCCTGAGTTTGAAGTTAAACAACTTGGTATCTTCGGCGAAATGGCAAAACGCGGCCACATCTATAAAGGCCTTAAAACTGTATACTGGTGTACACACTGCGAAACTGCATTGGCAGAAGCAGAAATCGAATACGCTGAGAAAAAATCCTTCTCCATTTACGTAAAATTCCCTTACGTATCCGAGAAAAAGGTAACATTGCCAGCTGGCGTAGATCCAAAACAAGCATTTGCTGTTATCTGGACAACTACTCCTTGGACAATGCCTGCCAACGTAGCAATCTCCGTTAACCCAGAGCTTGAATATGGTTGGGTAAAAGTAGGAGACGAATACTACTTGATGGCTACTGAGCTAGTTGATGCAGCTATGAAAGATATCGGTATCGAAGACTACGAAATCGTAAATCGCTTCTCTGGTGCAGATTTAGAATTGGCTGAATTCAAACATCCATTTGTTGAACGTAATTCTACTGTATTGTGTGGCGACCATGTAACACTTGAAGCAGGTACTGGTTGCGTACATACAGCTCCTGCACATGGTGAAGACGACTTTAACATCGTTATGCGTTATAACAAGGAAGGCAAAACTGAACTTCCTATCGTATCCCTTGTTAACGAAACTGGTAACTACACTAAACAAGTAGACGACAACCGTTATGGCGATACTGAATTCCCATTGGCTGGCGTAGAAATTCACGATGCAGAAGTGCCTGTTATTAAAATCTTGGCGCACAACAATGCATTGCTTCACAAATCTAGCTTGCGTCACCAATACGCTCACTGCTGGCGTTGTAAAAATCCTGTCATCTATCGCGCTACAGAACAATGGTTCTCCTCTGTAGATGGTTACCGTCAACAAGCGCTTGATGCAATCGACAATCAAGTACAATGGATTCCTAAATGGGGCCATGATCGTATCTTCAACATGGTTCGCGACCGTGGTGACTGGGTAATTTCCCGTCAACGTATTTGGGGCGTGCCAATTCCTATTTACTATTGTGAAAGCTGTGGCGAGCATATCATCAACGATGATACTATTAAAGCATTACAAGAAAAAGTGGCTGTAGAAGGCTCCGATGCTTGGTGGGCTCACAGTGCAAAAGAATTGTTACCAGAAAGCTTCAAATGTCCTCATTGCGGTCATGATGAGTTCAAAAAAGAAACAGACATCATGGACGTATGGTTCGACTCTGGTTCCTCTTGGGCTGGCGTACTTGAAGTTAACGGCTTAGATGTACCATGTGCTATGTACCTTGAAGGTTCTGACCAACATCGCGGCTGGTTCAACTCTTCCTTGTTAACTGCAGTAGCAACAACAGGTAAAGCACCATACAACTCCGTATTGACTCACGGTTTCGTTGTGGACGGCGAAGGTCGCAAAATGTCTAAATCTGTAGGTAATACAGTAGCTCCAAGCGACATCATCGACGTATACGGCGCTGACGTTATGCGTTTGTGGGTATCCTCTGCGGATTACCAAGCCGACGTACGTTTGTCCAAAGACATCGTAAAACAATTATCCGAAGTATACCGTAAAATCCGTAATACATTCCGCTTCTTGCTTGGTAACTTGGATGACTTCAATCCAAACACTGACAAAGTGGCTTACGCAGATATGTCCGAATTCGATAAATGGGCATTGTTGCGCTTAGAAGAAGTACGTCAAAAGGTTACTGACGCATACGAAAACTATGAATTCCACATGTTGTACCATGCAATTCATAACTTCTGCACAGTAGACTTGAGCTCCATCTACCTTGATGTAATGAAAGATACTATGTACGCTGAAAGCAAAAATAACGTAGCTCGTCGTTCTGCTCAAACAGCAATGTATGAAATCTTGAAAACATTGGTAGCTATGGTATCTCCTGTACTTTCCTTCACAGCAGAAGAAGTTTGGAAATACATGCCTAAAGAAGAAGGCATGGCTGAATCCGTTATGCTTCAAGATTGGCCACAAGGTCATCCTGAACACTTCAACCAAGAATTGGCTGACAAATGGAACCAATTGTTAGACTTGCGTACATCCGTACAAAAAGCATTGGAACTTGCTCGTCAAGACAAAACAATCGGTCACCCATTGGATGCATCCGTTACGGTATACGCTGAAGGCGCTGCATTTGATGCATTGAATGCTCTTGGTGAAGAAGGCTTGGCTAAACTCGTTATCGTATCCGAAGCTCACATCGTAAATGGCGCTGCACCAGCAGAGGCTGTAAAAGACGAAGAAACAGGCGTTGCAACAGTAGTTGCTCCATCTGAACTTGAAAAATGTGAACGCTGCTGGATCCACCGCGATACAGTAGGTCAAGATAGCGAACACCCTACACTTTGCCATCGTTGTGCAGAGGTTGTTAAATCTCTATAACCCAAAGAACATAATACATACTATGAGTTGTCTATTATGTATTAATGTCTAAATAGGAAACCCTTCTCCATACTACACTTAGTTATTCTTGGCTAAGATCGTGAGAGAAGGGTTTTTTGTTATATGTATCTGTCCTGTAAGTACATTTATGAAAATTAATATCCCTTAGGTTGTTAATTATTAAAATTTTATAGAAATTTATGAATTCATTGTATGCTATCTTTCTCATAAAGCTATCTATAATAATTAATACTTTGTTATTTTCCTCATGAAAAATTAATGTGTAAAAAATTACTCATTTCATATTAAATTTAATATCCTAGTTTAAGATGTTTATAGTTAGTTTAGTTATTGTGCTTATATGAGAAGGAGGAAGAGCAATGGTAGCAACTATCGTTAAAGCAATCTTGGCTGCGCTTACTGGTTTAGCAAACGCAATCTTGCCTTTATTCAAATAACAATTTCATTCCCCAGAAAAAAGACCACCTGGCTTGCAGGTGGTCTTTTTCTTTTGCCTGAAAATAGAAATTAATTTGTAACATAATGATTTAGAGAATCTTTAACTATCATTTAACTATAGGGCTTTATATTGACTATGGAAAATAGCATACCTATAATGAAGATGAATAAACCATGAAATGAACGTGAAGGGCGTACAGTGTTGTGTGGTTTTATTTCTTATGCAAAACGAGGGGAGCGTACAAGACATGAGAAGAAATCTGATTATTAAGGCTTTTGTTTTAGGTGCTGTAGGTTGTACTTTTACTATTACAGGAATGGCAGCCAATGGGCATGGACAAGGTATTGCAGATTCTACTACAGAAGTGAATGCGGCTAAACATGAAGCTGTTCGTTCTAGTTGGTTAGATCGAACAGATATTGCTGTAGGTGTTCAAACTGGTGGTACATCTGATTCGCATAAGGGGATGTTCCCTAGTGATTATAATAATAACTTTTACAATACAAAAACAGATTACGGGAATATCACTAAAGCCTATATAGAAACATTACAACCTATTACCCATTATGATGAAAATTCTAAGAGCGTTGTGTTCGTACAAGGTCGTATTGGCCGTGGTGGTGAGAAAATCTCCTCTAAAGAGGTAAGAGGTTATTTCACGCCAGACCTTGTAATGTCACCATTTGGGTTTGATGTTTTTTCGGAAATCAATACAGATGAAAAAACATCTGAGTCGTTAGGAACGGTTGGTAGCTTAGGTGTTGGTTATCGTATTCTTAGTAAACATGAACATGCTTATGTAGGTGTTAATGCTTTTGTAGATCGTGCTTTCACAGGCAATTACAATCGTATCAGCGGTGGTGTAGAGTATGTGAATGGTCTCAACGAAGTGTATGCCAATGTGTATAGAGGCCTTGGTAATAAGGAACTCGTAAAAGGTGGTGGCGGTAATCCATATCCTAAACGGTTGTATCCTAATGGCTATCCAGATACATTCCCTTATAATACGATTCCTAGTGAAAATTATTATACCTACAAAGGCGGTAGAGCACTAGATGGCTATGAAATTGGTTTTGCTAGATCTTTCAAGAATGCTCGCTGGGCTCGTGCCTATGTAAACGGATATCGTTGGAAGGGACATGGATTCGGGCATACACAAGAATATAATTGGGGACGTCCAGGTCATTGGTCTGTGCCGTGGTTTACCGCACGAAATGCAAATCACTATAAGGGCATTAAAATCGGTGCTGAATTACAGTTAACACCACATATATCTTTAGATATTGGGTATAACAATGCTAATAACATGTCGAAAGGTATGTATGGCACTCTTAAATATACATTAGGCACATCTAAATTTGCCTTCTGGGGTGGTAAGCATAGTGATGATACGATTACTACAGCTCGCTCTAAAATGCTAGATAAGGTACGTCGTCAAGACATGATTGTAGAGTCCTTTGATGACATTGAATACGATTATTTGGCGCCAATCGATCATCTATAATACCACTATAGTTTAGATTATAGATATTAAATAAGACATGTAATAATAGGGAAGTAATTTATATGAGCAAGACATTAATGATAAAAGCAATGGTTTTAGGTGTTGTAGCATGTGCCGTTAGTGCTACAGGTTTTGCAGCCAATGTAGAAAATGGACATGGCCAAGGTGTTGCAGTTTCTACTACAGAAGTGAATGGAGCTAAACATGAAGCAGTTCGTTCTAGTTGGATGGATCGTACAGATATCGTAGTCGGCGTTGGTATGAAAGATTCGAAAGAGACGCATAGTCAGCACCATTATGTTGGTGAATCATCGATGAGACATGATGATCTAAATACTGTAACTTCGAAAAGTTTAAAATCTACTGAAATCAATAAATTGTATATTGAGACCTTGCAACCTATAACCCATTATGATGAAAATGCTAAAAGCGTTGTCTTTGTACAAGGTCGTATTGGGCGCAGTGGAGAAAAAATTTCATCTTATAAATTAGGTAGTTATTGGGAGCCAGCCAGACCTGCAGGGACGTTTATAACACATGATAAGCAAACAGATAAGAAAGAATCATTAGGAATGAATGCTAATATTGGCATTGGCTATCGTCGTCTTAGCAAAGGTGAACATGCTTATGTTGGTGTTAATGCGTTCTATGACCATGTGTTTAAAGGTGGTTATAAGCGCGTTAGTGTCGGTGTAGAATATGTGGTAGGCCTTAATGAATTTCATGCTAATCTGTACCGAAATCTGGGGACTGATGAAAGAAAATATATAGGACTCCATGGACGTAGTACTGTATTGGGTGATCCTACAGGATTGTATCCATATGGGATGGATCCTGATCAAAGTCTTTATAACTATGGTGTGGTTTCTTATGAAAATCATTGGATGCTATCAGAAAAGGTTGCTGCCAGTGGATTTGATGTAGGATACTCACGGACCTTCAAAAATGCTCGTTGGGCTCGTGTCTATGCAGACTATTATAACTGGCGTGGTAGAGAGGCTGTAAAAGTAGGGTATTATAAATTACCTAAACGCGATGCTATTAAAGGCTTTAAAGTGGGTGCAGAATTCCATATTACACCACATCTTACTCTTGATGCGGGTTATAAAACAGCGTCTCATCATTTGAGTGGTCCTTATGCAACTTTGAAATATACAATCGGTACATCCAAGTTTGCTTGGCGTGGTGGTAAACATAGTGAAAGTGCGATTACAACAGCTCGCTCTAAGATGCTTGATAAGGTACGTCGCAGTGATATGGTTGTACAAGAAACTGTAGAAGAAACTTATGATCATGGCGTTGTCGATGTAGGTTTATAATTTGTAACCAATTAAATTAACCTAGAAAATGGTAATTTGGTGTTGTAGCAATAATTATGTAAGTGAAGGATTATTTTTATATGTATTGTAAAACAAAGTTTAATATACGACTGCTGCTTTGTGTAGCAGCTTGTACGATGTGTTGGTCTATTGCATTAGCAGATAGTGCTAATACAGATACTGCTGCGAAAGTGAATTCTAACAGTTATAAAGATTGGGCTGATAGAACTGATATTTCAGCTAAGTTTCAAACCAATCACAAGCCAATATATGGCATAGAGACATTACAACCTATTGGACATTATGATAATAACTCTAAAAGCGTAGTATTTGTACAAGGCAAGGTTAGTTCTCATGGTGGTGTAAGTCAAATTGCCAATGGGTATGCGAATCATGTTACTCGTAATGCAGGTGGAATTGTATATGAATATGACTTTAATCAATCATTACAATCTATAGGCACGACTGGTAGCGTAGGGATTGGATATAGATGGCTAAGTAAAGGAGAGCATAGCTACGTGGGCATCAATACCTTCTATGATTATGCTTTCAAAGAACATTATAAGCGTGCCAGTTTAGGTGTAGAATATATAACTGGTGAAAATGAATTTTATGCTAATTTCTATAAACCACTAGGACATACCACGTCGTCTCATAGTTTGACTATACGTGACGAAATGATTCCGGCACCTTATAATATGCCAGATACAGACGTTAATGTTGGTGAAAGTCATGAAAAACGAGTTGCCTCTGGATATGATATCGGATATGCGCGAACTTTTAAAAATGCCCGTTATATTCGAGCCTACATTGACCGTTATCACTGGAATCATATGAATGGTGAGATTAGAGACATAGAATGGTTTAGTGATGATATTTATAACTATAATATTGCCTTCCCTGTAAATGGTATCTCTAATAATGGTCTTAAGACAGGGGTCAATGTAAATGTGACACCTCATATCTCGGTAGGCCTAGGTTATGATAAATCGTTTGGCCATTCTGGAGAGTTTTATGTACAAACTTTGTATACGCTTGGTAAATCTAAGTTTGCTCTCTTTGGTGGAAAGCATAGTGATAATAGCATGACAACTGCTCGTTCTAAAATGCTCGATAAGATTGAACGACAAGATATTCAGGCTATGGAACTAAATGGGGACTTCCATGTTCATTACCCTCATGATCATCTATAATAGTTTAGCTTGTTCATAGGTTATAAAAAGGAGCTAGTACATTATGTACTAGCTCTTTTTATGTTATCGATTATTTCTATTGTAATGCCTTAGGTACGCTGAGTTTTTTCCAGTTGTCTAGTTCAGGAATTTCTAAGGTATTAATCGTTTTTTGAATCCAGTAGTTTAATGATACTTCGTTACCTAAATGTTGTTCAAATAGATAGGTATTACCTGGCGTATCTAGAGGGTTTCCATCTTTGTCGATAGAGTGGCGTACGGATTCTTTTAGATAGAGTTGAACTCTAAATGGATTTGCGTGATTGCCTCTGAAAATGAAATAGGATGGGCCAATAAAGTCATGAGTACGGACATTAATTTGTTCGTATTTTTTGTCTTTTAAGCCTTGTAATGCGGTTTGTATCATGGCATTCGCATCGTCGTATTCTTCAAGCAAGAAAGCTTGTTGATCTACATCGAGTACATAGTGCCACGTTGGTTTTTCTTCGTTCTTTTCAATAGACCAGTTATCACCAAATACAGGTAACTGATGATTATCATAAAGGTCTTTTAACAGATGTATAGCATCCTCTTTCTTGAATAGCGCTCGATAGATCATCTCTTGACCTTCTGTAGGGTCATAGCCATGTATTCTGACTTGGTACGTATCACGTAGCATACGCTTTACATCTAGCTTAAAAATGTTGCGTAGCTTGTCTGGAACGGATAGGAAATGATTGTAAAAGCTCAGTTTCATTTCGTCTTGTGATGCTAAGGCGTGCTCGATGGTTTGCCAATCATATAAGGTAGTGTCCCATAAGAAGTCATCCATGTTTACAGATAAACGTGCTGCATTTTGAGGCCATTCAGTATGACCAGGACGTACTGTTGTAGTAGACTCTGTAATACCTTCCTTGTAACGCCAATGACCATCGACCTCTTCGAAGGCCGCTAATCGTTCTTCTGCTTCATCATCGATAGGAATACCCTTTAACTCTTCATCTAGATTAGCTTTGTGAGATAGTATGTATTGATGGGATTCTTCGTAATAGGCTACAGCAGTATCCAAATCAGGTTTGCCTGAAACATAGCCTTTTTCATAGGCATACCCTAAGGCAACTCGCGTTAAAGCTCGTGTAATATCATAGAAGAGAACACGATCTTCCTCTTCTAATGCGCGTTTTTCCTCATCTAGTACACGTGTTAAGGATTGCACACCGAAACGTATATTTTTTGTTACTCCTAAGCCATGGATTCGCATATAACCAATGTATGGCAAGGAGAACATAAAGCGTTCTTTAGTGGCTGCCATGTGGGTTAAGTCGGCAATGAGGCCCCAGTCGAGTGGTAGGTGACCGATATGGAAGATATAGCCGAAGGCCGCTTGCAATGCAGCATAGCCGGCGTCGCTAAAATATTTAGTAGCTGCACGGCGGTAGAGTCCAATTGCTTTTACCGGATCGTAGGGAATGACTCTGCGTAGCTCTTTGGCATCATAGAAATGATAGTAGTAATCC
This sequence comes from uncultured Veillonella sp., assembly GCA_902477915.1. GTDB lineage: Bacteria > Bacillota > Negativicutes > Veillonellales > Veillonellaceae > Veillonella. The sequence goes on along the minus strand of CABSJA010000002.1, from coordinate 3,534 downwards.
GCTAATTCGGCGATACTTTCAGCTTGACCTAAGGCTGCACCTTTGGTAAACCATGTGAAAGCATCCTCGAATTTTCCATGTTCATGACAGTCTAGACCGGTGTAGAGCATCATGGTTGGATTACCTAGCTCAGCAGCCGTTAAAGCTACACGGCGCGCATTATCAAAATCGCCTTCGTCAATATAAATGTTGCGAAGATTGCCTTGGAACATGGCGAGCCCGTTATCGAGCGCTTTGTTAAACCATTCCTTGGCGAGTTTAGTGGCATTTTCCTGTAATGTTTCGTTGGAAATAGTACCTTGTAAGGCTATAAGGCGTTCCTGTATAGAACCTTTTTGGAAGCTCTGTTGGATGCGTTTTGCCAAACTTAGGCGAGGTGGTGTAGTCATATCCCTCGCAAGGCTAATACGATCGTCATCACGCCAGAAAAAGACATTGCCTATAATGTATTGGCAGAAAGCATCACCTTGCTCCGCGTAGTTGTAAACAATACGAAACGCATCGTCAAAGGATATTAACATATCCTTTTCAACAGTAGGTGTAATCGTTCCGTTGATACGCAATGCTTGTAAGGTACCGATGGGACTACAACGGCGAATGCTATCGTGCAAGCATTGATAGGTGCGCATATTGTTTTCTGGGAAGTTTGATTCCTCCCATGTAAAGCGTGGCCCTGCGTAGATACGAGCCAATAAAGCATACGCATCAGCTATTTCTCGAGCCTCTGGATCATTGGCTATTTTTAATGCGTCCTCTTTAGTGTCGATTTCGTTTTCAAGCGACGTAGTCATGTCGTTTCTTAGCGCCCGATGATTCGGTTGCTCAGGACTATGCTGATTATTTACAATCAGTTCTAATTGGCGCAAACCTTCTTGGGCCATTTCTTGATTGTAGGATTTAAAAATCATGTGGAAGACCTTTTGTAGGCGTTCCGTAAAGTACTGTGCCATAAGGCCTCCTTTAATTAGTTACGTTTACTATAGAATACGTATTTATTATATAACGAACGCGAGTGACCGTAAAAGAGGGATTAGAATAAAAAATCCCCTCTAAAAGCACTTCGGTATCACTATATGTGAGCCTTGAAGTCTTTCAGAGGGGTTATATTTATCCTAGTTTATAGAGATAGATATTATTTTTTGTTGTACTCGCCAAACCATTTGTCGTAGATTTTTTGGTAAGTGCCGTCTTCTTTAAGTTCTTTAAGAGCTTTATTAACAGCTTCTTGTAAAGCTTTGTTGCCTTTTTTCACGCCAAGAACTGTGCCTGGGGATTTAGTAGGTTCGCCTACGAGTTTAAGATCTTGATCAGCACCTTGTTTTAGGTAGTACATAGCCACTGCGTTATCGATGATAGCACCATCGATTGTGCCAGCTTTCAATTCCATGAAGATATTAGCATTGGAATCGATTTGTTTTACTGTTGTGTTAGGGATTTTTTGAGCCATTTCAACAGGGATTGTACCGATTTGAGCACCTACAGTATGACCTGCTAATTCATCCATATTGTGGATTGTTGTGTTGTCTTTACGAACAACTGTGATGAAACCACCTTGGTCGAAGTATACATCGGAGAAGTCCAATGCTTTTTCACGTTCAGGTGTAGCGTTGATACCTGCTGCGATCATGTCGATATCGCCAGATTGAACTGCTGGAATCAAAGCATCGAAGCCCATGGATTTGAATTCCATTTTTAAACCAAGTTTTTTAGCAATTGCTTCGGACAAATCAACGTCGAAACCAACGTATTTGTCGCCTTCAGTGAATTCGAATGGTGGGAATGTAGTTTCAGAACCTACACGCAATACACCTTCTTGTTGTGTCATTTTTGGTTTGTCATTGCCACAACCAGCCAATAAACCCATTGCTGCTACCGCTACGAGGGCGATGGCTGTCAATTTTTTGAACTTAAACATAGAAACCTCCTCAAACATCCATATACATGGTTTATCAAATTCTGTTTATATTGTACGGAATTTTACAATAATAGGCAATAACATTGTATAATTAAGAGTAAATGAGTTTTCAATTCTTTATTGTAGAGTACTAAAATTCTTTACAATAATTTGGATATATACATGGAGGCACTATGTCCCTTACTAATACCTTTTCAGATCTTTGTAAAAGCTTCGCACCGGATGCGTTTGCCATTAACTATACATTAGCTAAGAATCCTGAACTTTCCAGTCATGAATTTGAATCCGTCAAAACGATTGGCACTGTTCTTGAAAAACATGGCATGGATGTAACCTATGAATTCTGTAACTTACCAACAGCTTTCAAGGCTTCTGCTGTGAAAGTAGATAATCCCAAAGGTCGTTTGGCTATTCTTTGTGAATACGATGCACTCCCTGAAGTAGGTCATGCATGCGGTCATTCTGCCAGTGGCTCTATGAGTGTACTCGCCGCATTAACGCTCCGCAAAATGCAACAAGACGGCGTTGCTTTCAATATGGACATTGATATTATCGGTACACCAGATGAAGAAGCTACAGGTTGTAAGGTGGATATGTGTAATGCAGGCGTGTTTAAAGACTATGATTTAGCTATCATGGTTCACCTCGATGGTGAAGAAACACGACCTAATTCACAATTCTTGGCACTAGACTGTTTCCGTGCACGCTATCATGGTAAACCAGCCCATGCAGCAGGTGAGCCTTGGAACGGTATTAATGCGGTAAACGGTGTACAACTTGCTATTCACGCGATGGATATGATGCGCCAACAAGTGCGACCTGAAACGCGTATCGGCACATGGATCATTGCCGGTGGTACTGCATCTAATGTAATCCCTGAGTTTGGCGAGTTGGAAGTAACCGTACGTCATACAGAACGGGACTATTTAAATGGCCTATCTGAACAGATTAAGAAAATTTTTGAAGGGGCCGCCCTTTGTACTGGAACAACAGTGGATATAGAATTTTACGGCAATCCCTATGATGATATGAACCAAAATCATCGCGGTACTACTCTCATTGAAGAGGTGATGACTGATATGGGCATTGAATTTAAGCCAGGCCCAGCAGATATTGGGGGCAGCTCAGACATCGGTAACGTCAGCTATCAATGTGCGGCGTTCCACCCTAAATTACGACTTGCTGGGGACGATAAAGTATGCCACTCTAAAGAATTCGCAGCCGCTATGCTAGAACCAACCATTGAACAAACAATCCTTGATGGAGCCAATATTATTGGTCGTACATTATTAAGTTTGGTAGAAAACCCAGCAGTATTAGAAGAGATTGTAGCTGAATTTAATGCATCTAAATAAAGTGCTTTCTATATCTATCAGGATGGCTGTAATAGTGTAGATAGAATTCGTGGTCTTTTTCAGATTTATTAATGATGGATGATAATGAGATGTTTCCGTTTATAAAGCTCTGAATCTTGGTGAAATAGGCACCTAACTCACGGTCGTGATAATAGAGCGTCCAGACCACGTTATTTCCCGCGATGACTGGAATGTACTTAAACTCAAGGAATTCAAATAAACCAGCGATAGTGATATCATCTGGAACGACAAATTCCTCCCGAT
>CABSJA010000001.1 GCA_902477915.1 uncultured Veillonella sp. | reverse complement strand
ACTTTTTCGTCTATGTGTATTGTAATCATAAAAATTATCTTATAGGAGGAGGGGACTGAAAACTACTTTTTGAGTGACTTACGCGTCGTATGGAGCGATAAAAGTAGTTTTCAGTCCTCCCCCAAAAGTAATTGATGAACAAAAGATGAGATAATTACTGAGTTATTAACATTTCTCCTTCAGATAATCAAAAGTTATCCACAGAATAAATGACAAACTAGTGATTTTTTGATACAATCATAACTGAAATTAGGAAAAAGTATATATTTTTATAAGTTTTTATTGGATAACTTTTAAGGTTATCCACATTTTTTCTCTTTTAACCTGTGTAATCTATAAAGTCAGTTATTATCTGGTTGGAAGAGAATTTTATTTTTACTTATTCACAGGTTGTGCACATGTTATTCACAGGAATAACAGGTTTTTCCACAGCTTTCACAAGAGTTATACACATTATTCCTAAAGTTATACACATTTATCGCAATAGTTATACACAAGAGGCACGTCATGCAATCATTTGATTTGAATAATATATGGGAGCATATATTGCAAGAGGCGAAAAAGAACATGCAACATTTGCCTGACGCGTTGTACTTGCGCGTCACGTCATCGTTGATTCCCATGTCTCTCGACAGTCATTCGATCCATATAGGGGTCATGCAAACATTTGTTAAAAACTTAATCGATCAGCAGCCGCAGATTAGCAAGGCTTTGCAGGATGCTATTACTACGGTTATCGGTTCCCATCGTGATATGGTGTTATTCGATTTTAATCAAGAGAGTGTAGATACTACCTTTGTTGATGAAAGTCTCATCGATGATGCACCTGTAGTGGCTCCGCCCATGCCATTACCTCCAGTGGTAGAGGAGAAAACGCATCAAGAAGAATTCTATAAACCAATCTATCAAGAACCGGTTTACATCGATCGCGCACCAGCGCCTGTGGAAATCCCAGATGAGCCAATGGTAGCGCCTAGTAAAACAGTTGAAACTACAACACCTACATTACAATCTGATAATGTACCTGTAGATTTATCCTTATCTAACCTAAATCCAGCGTACCGCTTTGACAACTATGTAACAGGCAACGCTAACCGCATTCCATTTGGAGCGGCTCAAAATGTAGCTGAATATCCTGGTGGCGACTATAATCCGCTCTTTATCTATGGTCCTTCAGGCCTCGGTAAAACGCATTTGATGCACGCTATTGGCAATGCCATCAAAGAAAATCATCCACACATGAAGGTTATGTCCATTACAAGCGAAAATTTTATGAACATTTTCGTCGAAACATTGCAGCGTAACCAAGGTAAATTATTCCGCAACACGTTCCGCAATATCGACGTGCTCATGATTGACGATATTCAGTTCCTTGAAAGTCGTGAAAGTACAAAAACTGAACTATTTAATACGTTTAATGAGTTATTAAATAACAACAAGCAAATCGTCCTCACCTCTGATACGATGCCAAACGATATGGAGCAATTCGAAGACCGTCTTCGTTCTCGTTTCCAAGCTGGCTACATTGCAACAATGGAAAATCCAGATTTAGAAACGCGCATCGCTATCTTTAGATCCTTACTCGAAAGAGAATATAAGAAAAACCGCGTTATCCGCATCGATAACGACTCCATCAACTACGTGGCGCTTCAATTCAGCGAAAACGTCCGCGTATTGCAAGGTGCTTTCACAAAATTAATCGGTACCGCATCCATCGATCAACGTCTAGAATCTATCGACCTAGAATACACTAAACAAGCCTTGGCCGGCCTCGTTCACACAGAAGAAGTGAACATGGTAACTATTGAAAGTATTCAGAATTTTGTAAGTTCTTATTTCAATATTAAAAAGCAAGACTTGCTCGGCAAGAAGCGTAAAGCACAGTTTGCGTTCCCACGCCAAGTGGCCATGTATCTATGCCGCGATATGATTAATGAAAGTTATCCGCAAATCGCAGCTGCATTCTCTCGTGACCATACAACAATTCTCCATGCGTACGATAAAATTACGAAGGAAATTGAACGAAACGAAGAAACTAAGAACATGATTTCTGAAATTAAACAGAAATTAACAACCTGTGGATAACTCTGTGGATATATTGTGCGTAACTTTGTGGATATCCTAAAAACTGCACTTCGCTGTGAGTATGTGGATAAGTGGTTACAAACTATCAACATAGTTATACACAACCGAGAAATCGCACAGTTAGTAGCGCTAATTCACTTTTACACATATGAACAGGCCCCTACTATTACTACTACTAAAACTAACAAACAATCAAAAAAACAGTAGAAACAGATCTATCGCAGAATATCTATAGAGCATCTACGATAGCAAACATAGAATATTATAAACAATAGAAGTCGTTATCAGTGCTTCTACACTATATGGAAATTATAAAGGAGTAACATATGCATATTACATTCCCAAAAGCAAATCTCCAAAAAGCAATCAACGTATTGCAAAAGGTATCTCAAAATAAAACAAGTTCCAACTTACCAGGCGCTATCTACATGACAACAAAAAATGGTCAAGTAGAATTGCAAGGTAATGACTTTGAACTCGGTATTCGTTTAACCATCGATGGCGACATCAAAGAACCTGGCACATTAGTTGTAGGTTCCCGCTATTTCCAAGAATTAATTCGCAAATTGCCTGGCGATACCATTGAGCTTTACAAACCAGAAGATGGCAATTCTTTAACAATCACATCCGGCTCTTCCGAATTCAACTTGGTAACATTACATCCAGATGATTTCTCCTTGGTGGAACAAATACATGATCAAGATCATGTAAATATCGATAGCTTTGCAATGAAAGAACTCATCGATTTAACAAATTACGCAGCTGCTACAGACGAAGATCGTCCTGTATTTACTGGTGCTCTTCTTGAAATTAAAGAAAACGAAGTAACAATGGTTGCTACTGATACACACCGCATGGCTGTTAAGAAAATTACTATTGATGAACCAGCAACTACGCCAATGCGCGCTATCATTCCTACAAAAACATTGGCTGAAGTATCTCGTTTGTTACCAACAGATAATCCAGCCATGATCAACATCATTTGGAACCGCACACAAATCGTGTTCAACTTTGAATCTATTTATATTATTTCTCGTTTGATCGAAGGTACTTACCCTGAATATGAAAAGGTAATTCCTTCCCAATTCGATTCTAGCGCTGTTATCGACCGCCGCGAATTCGCTGGTGCCGTTGACCGCGTATCCTTATTGGCTAAAGACATCAGCTATAACGTAATTCGTTATGATTGGTCTGAAAGCAATGTAACATTGTCTACTCAAAATACTGAAATCGGCATGGCTAAAGAAGACGTAGCTGTTGAATTTAAAGGTACACCTTTCACAATCTCCTTCAATGGTCGCTATATCTCTGACATCTTGCGCCACAGCACAGGCGATAACATTCATTTGTTCTTAAAACAAAACGGTCCAGTTGTCATTCGCCAAGACAATAATCCGAACTATACATACGTAGTAACACCAGTTCGTACGAATGCTTGATCTTAAATACGATTGTTTTTTTTAAGAATAATATTATTACGTTGTATATTTTATTGTATTAATATACATATCTTTATTAGGTAATGATGATTAAAAGTCATCGTTACCTAATTCCCATATAGTTATAAATTGTCCACTATAGGAGGACGTTATGAAAGAGCAACAGCAGGTACCCATTCATACGGAGTACATTCAAATTGATCAGTTGTTGAAGTTAGAAGGCATCATCGAAACAGGTGGTCAAATTAAATCCTTTATCGAAGAAGGTATCCTTACTTTGAATGGTCAAGTTGTCACAGAAAAGCGCAAGAAATGCCGCGTTGGCGATGTGATTTCTTGCGAAGGTCTCGATGTAGATCTCGTAATTACTCAAGAGGAGGTTTAATCGGTGAGAATTGACTCACTGCAATTATTCCAGTTTCGTAATTACAAGGATGTAACGATTCAATTCAATCCTGAGATTATCGTTTTGCATGGCACTAATGGGGCTGGTAAGACAAATATCCTCGAATCCATTTATGTGGGTACCATTGGTAAAAGCCATCGTACGAACGATACGTCAGATATGCTCATGTTTAATGCTGAGGAAGCAGGCATTGTCGTTAAGTTTGAGAAAAAGGATACGCCTCAAAAGGTAAATATTAAGTTATTTCGCCAAGGTCCTAAGGATATCCGCTTGAACGATACAAAAATATCTCAAAAGGAATTGATTGGTACGTTAAATACAGTTATCTTCTGTCCTGAAGATTTACAGCTCATCAAGGGCACACCGTCGGGACGTAGACGTTTCCTAGATATGGAAATCTCCCAGACTAGCGCTACTTACTATCATCAGTTGATGCAGTATAATCGGTTATTACAGCAGCGCAATGCGATTCTTAAAGAATATAGAGGGAAGCAAAACATTCCTCTTGAAGAATGGGATTTGCAACTAGCAGACATGGCGAGCTTTATCGTAAAGAAACGGTTAGAGAGCTTGAAGAAAATTAACCTTCTCATCGACTTGATGAACCGTAAATTGACTGGTGGTCTTGAAAATTTGACCATCGGTTATGAACAGCCTTACATGGACAATGGTTCATTAGAATATACAAAGGAAGGCTTTTACGAGCGCATTAAAGCAGCGTTGCCGCAGGATCGTCATAGGATGACCACCAGCGTAGGTCCTCACCGCGATGATTTACGATTCTTCTCTGATGCGATGGATTTAAAGAAATTTGGATCACAAGGACAGCAACGAACTGCTGTATTGTCCTTAAAGTTGAGCGAGCTTGAGTTTATCAAGTCCGAGGTTGGGGAATATCCAGTTCTATTATTGGATGATGTATTGAGCGAACTTGATGAGTCGAGACGAGCGAATTTATTGCAGTTTATTCATAAACGTATTCAAACATTTATTACTACTACAGATATTCACGATTTTAAAGATTTGAAATCTGTTCAATTTATTTCTTGTGAAGGGGGAAAGGTTCAGTATGGACAGCCTTGATCTTTGTTTACCAAAGGCCTTATCAAAACTGAATTTACTGGAACAATACAAATTAAATACCCTCGTTCACAAGTGGCGTGATGTAGTGGGCGATGTCATTGCGGAGCATACGAAAATTGTATCTATCAAGCCTCCAGACATGGTTATCAGTGCAGATAATTCCATGTGGATGCAAGAATTACAGATGCAAAAACGACGTATCATTGAGGCTGTTAACAAGTATTACCATCAAGAGGTAATCAAAGATATTCGCTTTATAATGAAACGTCAGAGCTATGTGAAAGCTAATACTGATACATCGATTTCACTGCCAGATGAACAGATTATTACAAAACGTATTAATTTCTCAGATATCGTACTTTCAAAAGAAGACGTAGAAGCCATCGATAAGTCGTTAGAACAGACGGATAACGAAGAATTACGAGTTGCTTTCCGGAAAGTACAAATAACGGCTCGAAAGCGTGAAATCTATTTAGAGCAGCATGGTTATCATCGTTGTGGTCGATGTGGCATGCATATGCAATCTAAACGGGACATCTGTCCGACCTGTGAATATGAATTGCATCGAAAACATATTAAGGACATTAAGTCGGTTATTAGAAAGTATCCGTACTTTAAATACAGCGACTGTCAGCAATTCATACAATGTACCTTCCCAGACTTTGCAGAAGCGATGCGGGAATCCATATACTTTTACCTAGATAAAATTTACAAAGGATCTATCAATCGCCGTCATATGTATATGGTGGCCATGCTTATTACGCACAAAAAGCCTGATGAGCTAACGGATCAGCACGTTATCAATTTGTGCAATAAATATCGGTCTAAGTTCTTGGATGAAGAAGAACAGCGCAAAATTGATGCCCTTAATGGGACATTAGAAAAGTAGAGGGGGCATTCCTATGTACGTTCATATTGGGGATACCGTTTCCGTGCCTATCGAATCCATCATTACCATGGTGCACGCCAAGGGCGGAAAATCCCATAAAAGTCCTATTCATCACTATGAAAGCTTAGAGTATATCGCCATGGTACCAGAGGAGCAGATCAAGACCTATGTGGTCACAGATGATTGCGTTTATGGATCTGGTATTAGTATTAAGACTTTAATGAGACGAATTGACGAGTTTTATAGTATAATAAAGAGATAAGATTTATTCTGTACATGTGTTGTACCAAATTTCAATCCAGTACAGTGTGATAGATTGTTAGGAGGAGTTTGTTTCATGCCTGAAGAAAATTATGGCGCTCAGAATATACAGGTTCTTGAGGGTCTTGACGCGGTACGTAAACGTCCTGGTATGTACATTGGTAGTACGTCCATTCGCGGTTTACATCACCTCGTTTATGAAGTAGTAGATAACTCTGTAGACGAAGCGCTCGCAGGTTACGCTACACATATCGAAGTATCCATTAATGAAGATAACAGCATCACTGTTGTCGATGATGGTCGTGGTATCCCTACAGGGATGCATGAATCCGGTATGTCTGCGGTAGAGTTAGTATTAACAAAATTACATGCTGGCGGTAAATTCGGCGGTGGCGGCTACAAGGTTTCTGGTGGTCTTCACGGCGTAGGTATTTCCGTAGTAAATGCGTTGAGTGAATGGACTAAGGTTCAAGTAGCTCAAAATGGTATCATTCAAGAGATTACATTCGCTCGTGGTCATAAGACTTCCGAGTTACATGAAATCGGAAAAGCAGAAGGTACTGGTACTACAGTTATCTTCAAGCCAGATGCTGAAATCTTTGAAACTACAGTATTCAATTTTGATACATTGAAAATTCGTTTACAAGAATTGGCATTCCTTAACAAAGGTCTTCGCATTACATTGAGCGATTTGCGTCAAGAGGAACCTCGTGTTGAAAGCTTCCACTACGAAGGTGGTTTGAGTTCTTTCATTACCTTCTTGAACGAAAATAAAGAAGTAGTAAATCCAACTGTAATTTACATTGAAAATACAAAAGACGACGTAGTTGTAGACGTAGCATTGCAATATAACGATAGCTACAGCGAAAACTTGTTATCCTTTGTAAATAACATTAATACTATTGACGGTGGTACTCACCTTTCTGGTTTCCGTGCTGCTTTGACTCGTACCCTCAATGATTATGGCCGTAAAGCTGGCTTGATCAAGGAAAATGAGTCAAACCTTTCCGGTGAAGACGTGCGTGAAGGTTTGACAGCTGTTGTATCTGTAAAAGTATTGGAACCTCAATTTGAAGGCCAAACAAAAACTAAACTTGGCAATAGCGAAGTTAAAGGTATTACAGATGTTATCGTATCTGAAGGTCTTAGAACATTCTTCGAAGAACATCCGCAAGATGCGAAGAAAATCATCGAAAAAGCAACTATGGCAAGCCGTGCTCGTGAGGCAGCTCGTAAAGCTCGCGACTTAACTCGCCGTAAAAATGCGTTGGAAGTATCTAGCCTTCCTGGTAAATTGGCAGATTGCTCCGAAAAAGATACATCTATGACTGAAATTTATCTAGTCGAAGGTGACTCTGCGGGCGGTTCTGCAAAACAAGGTCGCGACCGTCGTTACCAAGCGATTTTGCCATTGCGCGGTAAGATCCTTAACGTAGAAAAAGCGCGCCTTGATAAGATTTTAGCTAATAATGAAATTCGCTCTATGATTACCGCTTTCGGTACTGGCATTGGGGAAGAGTTCGATATTACAAAATCCCGTTATAACAAGATCATCATCATGACAGATGCGGACGTTGACGGCGCTCATATCCGTACCTTGTTGTTAACATTCTTCTACCGCTATATGAAACCATTGGTAGAGGAAGGCCATATTTACATTGCACAACCACCGTTGTACCAAATCAAGAAGGGGAAATCCCACTGGTATGTATACTCTGATGCAGAGCTTACAGCTAAACTTGATGAAGTAGGCCGCGATGGTATTACAATCCAACGTTACAAAGGTTTAGGTGAAATGAATCCTGAACAATTATGGGAAACTACAATGAACCCTGAAAACCGTACGATTTTACAAGTTAGCTTAGAGGATTCTATCGAAGCTGACAAAATCTTTACAGTTCTCATGGGCGATAAGGTAGAACCTCGTCGTAAATTTATTGAAGATAACGCAAAATACGTGCGTAATCTAGATTTGTAAGAGGTGACCCATGGCTGAAAATCAAAATAATAACGTAGAGTTTACCTCTAATAAAGATCAACATTTAAAACGTTCCCTAAAGGCGCGTCATATGAATATGATCGCTTTAGGTGGCGCTATTGGTACCGGCTTATTCGTAGCTGGTGGTGAAGTTGTAAGTACAGCAGGTCCTGGTGGTGCGCTTGTAGCTTACGGTCTCATCGGTATCATGGTGTACTTCCTCATGACATCTCTTGGTGAAATGGCGACGTACTTGCCGATTCCTGGTTCTTTCGGGACTTATGCAAAACGCTATGTAGACCCGGCCTTTGGTTTTGCCTTAGGTTGGAACTACTGGTTTAACTGGGCTATTACATTGGCTGCTGAAGTTTTAGCAGGGGCACTCATCATGAAATACTGGTTCCCTGATGTGCCTGCCATTGTATGGTCTGCTCTGTTCTTGCTCGTTTTATTTGGCTTGAACTATTTATCCACACGCTCCTTTGGTGAAAGTGAATATGTATTCTCTAGCATCAAGGTTATTACTGTATTCGTATTCCTGTTCTGTGGCTTTATGCTTATCTTTGGCATTGGCGGCACATCTCCAGGATTTGCGAACTGGACAGTAGGAGAAGCACCATTCGTAGGTGGATGGGAATCTATCCTCGCTATCTTTATGGTAGCTGGTTTCTCCTTCCAAGGTACTGAGCTTATCGGCGTAGCCGCTGGTGAAGCAGAAGACCCTGAAAAGAACGTGCCAAAAGCGATTAATACAATCTTCTGGCGTATTCTATTGTTCTATATCGGTGCTTTCATCGTTATCGGTTTCTTAATTCCTTACACTGATCCAAACCTATTGAATTCTAGTGTAGAGAATGTATCTATTTCTCCATTTACACTCGTATTCGACCGCTTTGGTTTTGCCTTTGCTGCTAGCTTCATCAATGCTATCATCTTAACGGCAGTACTCAGTGCTGGTAACTCTGGTCTCTATTCTTCTACGCGTATGCTATATGCACTTGCTAAAGAAGGACAAGCACCAAAAATCTTCGGTAAGCTTAATAAACGTGGTGTTCCAGTACCAGCGTTAATCTTAACTACAGCAATCGGTTTATTTGCATTCCTTACAAGCTTTATCGGCGAAGGTACTGCATATACTTGGATTGTTAATATTTCCGGTCTTTGCGGTTTCATCGCATGGGTTGGTATCGCTGTTTCTCACTATCGTTTCCGCCGTGCCTTCATTGCACAAGGTAGAGATCTTAAAGAATTACCTTACAAAGCGTGGTTATTCCCAGTGGGTCCAATCTTGGCGTTCATTCTTTGCGTCATCATCATCGCTGGTCAAAACTACTCCGCTTTCACAGGCGATACAATCGACTGGTATGGCGTATCCGTTGCGTACATCGGATTGCCAATCTTCTTCGCAGTATACTTAGGTTACAAATACATCAAGAAAACAAAACTTGTTCCATTGAAAGAAGTTAACCTAGACCGCGATTTCGATAAATAATAACATAATTAGACCTGTTCATTATGAATGTAGTGAACAGGTCTTTTTTTGTGATTGTATTTCTGTGAAAGCCTTGCTATAATTAATCAAAATATATTGTAGTCAATTAGAGAGGATACAATTATGATTATTACTACAACTATGCATATTGAAAACAAACCTGTTCAAGAGTATAAAGGTATTGTATTTGGTGAGGTCGTAGAAGGCCGTAACTTTGTGAAAGACTTCATGTCTGGTATTCGTGATATCGTTGGTGGCCGTAGCGGTAGCTATGAAGATTCTTTGATGAGTGCCCGCCAAGCAGCCCTCGATGAAATGTCTCAACGGGCTTCTAAAATGGGTGCTAATGCTATTATTGGCGTATCCTTCCAATACAGCACAGTAGGTGCAGAAAACGGTATGCTCATGGTTACATGCAATGGTACAGCCGTTGTAGTTTAATAGGTAATAAAAATCCCCCTAATAATAGTGTTAAAACTATATTAGGGGGATTTTTTTATTTTATCTTATACCATGTTGCGTACATAACTGGTAGTACGATGAGTGTTAGAACAGTTGCCACTAGTAGGCCACCACTAAAGGCGATAGCAAGTGGACTCCAGAATACAGATCCCATAAGAGGAATCATGCCTAAAATCGCTGCGATAGCGGTGAGCATGATAGGGCGGAAACGAAGTGTAGCGGAGTTGATAATCGCTTCACGAGGTTTTTGTCCTTCTGCTTTATGGATTTCGATTTGGTCTAACAAGATAATGGAGTTACGGATGATCATACCCGATAGGGCAATGATACCCAGAATAGCCATAAAGCCCAATGGCGTTCTCGTAATATTCAGAGCCAATACGACGCCGATTAATCCGAGAGGAGCTGTGAGCAAGGCCATGAACATGAGGGCAATACGCTTTAATTGGAACATGAGGATTGTCATGATCACAAAGAGCATAATCGGCATTGGTGTTAACAGATTTTGTACAGCTGTTACGCTCTTTTCAGCGGCCCCATCAAGTTCAATGGTATATCCTGTAGGCAAGGAATCGCGAATGTCTTGTAAGGATTTATAGACCTCTTTTGTTTTCGCATTTCCTAGGACGCCAGCATTTACATTAGCGTGAATGCTGATGGTTGGCATCATGTTGCGATGCCAGATGATACCATCCTCTTGAGTCATGGTGATGGTTGCAATTTGGCTAAGCGGTACGTAGGAACCATTGCCTGTTTGAATTGGTAAGGAGGACAGAGCACTTAAGTTGTGTTGTTCATTATCTCCTAACCGGAATGTAACAGGAATTGTTTGGTTACCTTCGTAGTATTCACCAGATTTTGTACCAGATAATAGACTTTGTAAGTGCAAGGATACGGCATAGCTATCGATACCAAGTAAACGAGCCTTATTAGGATCGATATGAACATTGGCTACTGGTTCCGTATCTGGCCAGTCAAAGGCTATGTTATGTAAGTCCTTGTCGTCTTGCATCTTGTCTTTTACCTTATTGGCAATTTCTTTTACCACCTTTTGATCAGGTCCAGAAACGCGGAGCATAACTGGATATTTTGATGGTGGACCAATTTGTAAGAATTGCGTATTTACAAGGGCAGATGGGAATTCTTCATTTAAGTATGGCGTCAATTCTGCATATAATTTATCGCGGTCCTCTAAGGATTTTGTGACGATTACATATTGCAAGAAATTGTTCCGTTGCAATTCCGGTTCCAAGGTGAGGACGAAACGTGGAGAACCTTGTCCGATATAGGATGTAAAGGTGGAAATATGTTCGTTACCTTGTAAATGTTCGTCGATGATCTTCGCTTGATTTGCAGTGTATTCAATGGATGAACTTTGAGGGAATTGCATAGATACTATGATTTCATTACGCGTTGATGATGGGAAAAATTCCTGTTTGATCAATGGTAGTGAAAGTAGGGATAACAGAAAAGCACCTAAGGTTATGAGTAATACGACCTTATGATGACCTAATGCCCAATGTAACAGTCTTTCAAATTTATCATAGAATGTAACACTGAGCTTGTGCATGATATGGTCTCGTTTAGTCCATTCTGATTCAGGTTTTGGAGCCTTGTTTTCGATGATTTTATAACCGAGAACAGGGCTGACGAGAACAGAGGCGAACCAAGATAGGATGAGCGCCATAAATACAACGATGGATAGAGATTTTGTAAACTCTGCTACCATGCCTTGTGCTAATGCTAATGGCAAGAAGCCTGCACAGGTAATGAGCGTACCAGATAGCATAGGGAACGCTGTTGATTGATAAGCAAAGGTAGCGGATCTAAAGTGTCCCCAACCTTCTTCGAGCTTAACGCTCATCATTTCTACAACGATGATGGCATCATCTACGAGGAGGCCTAGAGCCAGTATTAATGCACCTAGACTAACCTTGTGCAGATAAATGCCGCTTTCATACATCAAAATAAATGTAGTAGACACGACGACTGGAATGGTGAGGGCTACAACCACACCTGTACGTAAGCCAAGAGATGCAAAGCTTACGAGCAATACGATGGCGATGGCTTCAAATAAGGATTGTGAGAAGTCACCAATGGATTCCTTAACAATATGAGGCTGATTCGATACTTGACTGAGTTCGAGGCCTGCAGGAATGGTTTTCTTTAATTCTGCTAGTTTTTTATCGATAGCTTCACCAAATTCCACATTATTGCCACCTGCATCCATGGAGATAGCAATACCTATAGCTGGCTTGCCTTCATAGTAGAATTGAGGAT
Source organism: uncultured Veillonella sp. (assembly GCA_902477915.1). Lineage (GTDB taxonomy): Bacteria > Bacillota > Negativicutes > Veillonellales > Veillonellaceae > Veillonella. The sequence continues at coordinate 76,641 of CABSJA010000001.1, read as the reverse complement.
CACTAGGATCTTGATAGGTCATGGTTACATCAGCCATGTCGCCAAGGCGCAAGGTTTGATTGTTGATGCGAATCGGCATATCTTGTACGGCTTGAGGGCTATCGAATAGACCGTTTACTCGAAGATATACATTATTTGTATCCGTTGTAATCATACCAGCTGGTACCATCATACTTTGCTGTTTGATAGCTGTTAACAGCTGTTGTGTACTGATTTTATAGGATGCTAATTTATCCTTATTAATTGTTACATTAAGGGTTTGTTGTTGAACCCCAATGAGGCTGATTTTCTTAACGTTTGGAACAGATAACAGCTGACGTTTTAAGTCTTCTGCTTGTTGTCGCTTTTCTTCATAGGAGAATTCATCGCCACTAATGGCGTAAATAATGCCGTATACATCATCAAATCTGTCGTTGATAGTCGGCCCTTGAACGCCTTGTGGGAGAGATTTCCATTCGTCGTTAATCATGTTCCGCGCTTCTTCCCAAGCGGGGCGGATTTTATCAGATGGCAGATTTTCTTTCAGATTAATATAAATAACTGATTTGCTGCCATCTGTGAAAGATTTTGTATAATCCACGCCCGGAAGGTCACGCAGTTTTTCTTCTAATTTGTCCGTTACTTGATCCGACATTTCTTGTGGGGAAGCCCCTGGCCAAGCAACGCCGACCACCATGGTGCGCATCGTAAAGTCTGGGTCTTCCATACGTCCCATATGGTTGTATGAGAAGATACCAAAGGTGAGTAGCACAGCCATGAAGTAGTAGATAATGGACTTGTGTTTGAGGGCCCATTCGGCTAAGTTAAATTGTTTCATTGACTAACCGCCGTCCCTTCTTGTAATTGTTGAGTGCCTGCGGTGATGACAATGTCGCCCTTAGCTAAACCAGATGTAACGATGACGGAGTTTTTACCGAACTCACCAGTCTTAATAGGGACGAGATGAGCCTTCTTATCTCGGATAATATACACTGCATTATTGCCGTTAGAGTCTTTCACAAGAGCCGTCAATGGAATAGAAATATTGGTGCTATCTGTGGTAGATAGATTTGCATTGACCGTCATGCCTAGTTGTACCTCTTTAGGCGGATTTTGTAATGCAATTTTTACGGTATACGTTCTGGCCACAGGGTCAGGAATTGGTGAAATTTCTCGCACCACACCTTGCACGGTTACATCTGGTAGAGCCCAAAATGTAATATTGGCAGGACTGCCCACATGAATCTTGGCCAATTCTTGCTCAGGAAGAGCAATGACTGCTTCTGGGTCGTGACCAGCCGCTAAGGTGCCAACGCTTTGACCGGCTGCTACGACTTGGCCTGCTTCAATATTGAAAGCAGTAATAATACCTGTATCAGGAGCCGTCAAATTAGTATAGCTATTTTGATTGCTACTCAAGTTGAGGCTGGCCTGTGCTTGTTGTAATTGCGCAGAGGTAACATTCAATTGGTTTTCTGCTTGGTCTAATTGCAACTTACTAATCGCTTGTTGCGCGTAGAGCTCGCGATATCGTTTTGCATTCGTTTCTGCTAATTCGTAGGCCGATTGAGCAGCTTTTACAGCACCCTCTGCATTTTGTACTTGAGCTGATGTATCGGAACCATTGATTTGAGCAATGACTTGGCCTGCTTGCACCACATCACCAATATTTACGAATTTGTTGATGACGCGACCTCCAATTTGAAAGGCTAAGTTTGTTTCTGTTTTATTATGAATGGTGCCTGCATAGCCAGCACCGGTAGTACCAGATTCTTCACCGATGGTGATAGTACGCACCTTGAGGCTCGTATCCTCAGTTTGCTTTTCAGATCCACAACCACTTATGACGGCAGTCCCAATTAAGAGGGCTCCTATGGTTGCTATGACTTTTTGATTCATAGAATCTCTCCTTTATACCACACATAAGCCCTATGACACAGAACTACACATTAGTAATCATAGGACTATATATTTTATGAAAGTAACTCTAATTTAGCCATTAGAGTTATGTTAGATAATAGCTCTATTAGATTTAATTATATATTTTATACAATTTAATAATACTATATTTATATGTAAACGGCTAGGGGGTATACAAAAAAGTGAGTCCTCCACTGGAGAACTCACTCTTTATAAATTTACAATGCTCATAAGTCTATGAGCTAGTAGGTATTATTCTTTTTCTTCTGTTTCTTGTACTACAATAGGTTCTTCATAGGTTACAAGAATTTTATCGATACGAGTATTATCCATATCTACCACTTCAAAGGTATAGCCATTCCATTTAGCTTTGTCTAATTCTTTTGGAATGCGACCAAAGAGAACGTTTAAGAGACCGCCCATTGTTTTGTACAAGTCTTTTTCTTCGCCTGGTAATTCTTCATCGATATGGAAGAATTCTTTGAATTCGTCTACGTCAAGAAGGCCATCTACAAGCCAGGAACCGTCTTCACGTTCGATGATTTTATTTTCTTCTTCCTTGATTTCTTCTTCACCGGAAGGCATGAGACCTACGATTTCTTCCATAATATCATGTAATGTTACAAGACCGCTAAAACCGCCGTACTCGTCGAGAACGATCGTTTCATGGACGCCTTCTGTACGGAGTACATTCAACAATTTCATGAGCGTAATGGATTCTGGAATGAGTAATGGTTCTTTCAAACAAGATTCAATAATATCATGAATAGAGCGTTCGCTAGGACGTTGCATGATCTGTACCAATACGTCAGATACAGTTACGAGACCCTTTAGTTCGTCCAAGGAATCGGTACCTACAGGAATGCGGTAATGGTTAGCATTTTTGAGGACTTCCATAATTTCATCCTCTGTGCCATTAAGATCAATCCATTTGAGCTGTGTACGAGGTGTCATGATGTCGCCAGCATTCATATCTGCTAGGTGGAAGATATTTTCTACGAGGATAGGTTCCTCTTCTTCATACGCACCCATAGCAACGCCTTCGGTGAGCATCTTGTTGATTTCAGACTCTGTAACAGGAGCCTCTTCTTTCACAGTCACGCCTAGTAATTTTAAAAGGAATTCTGTAGAAATACCGAGGAAGCTAACGATAGGTTTTAATGCTACAGATAACCAGTAAATCGGTTTAGATACTACAACGGCAATGCTTTCAGGACTATTTAAAGCCAAACGTTTCGGCACGAGCTCGCCGATAACGAGGGATAAATAGGTGATAATAGCAACGATGAGGAAGGAGCTAATAGATGCAGCATATGGTTCGATGCTTGGAATGCTTGCTACTAATATATCCTCTAATGGACCAGAGAAGGTAGCACCAGAATACAAACCAGTTAAGATACCAACGAGAGTAATACCAATTTGAATGGTAGAGAACATCTCGTTTGGATTTTCTGCTAATTCAAAGGCTTTTTTAGCACGCTCGTTGCCCGCTTCGGCCATTTCCTCTAATTTTCGTTTCTTCGCATTGACGATGGCCAATTCCGTCATAGAGAATAAGCCATTCGCGATGATTAATACGATGATAATTATAAAATCTAAGGTCAGATCACTGTCCATGTAAATAGATACTCCTTTTTATATTCTGCACATGAGAAAAATAGATATATTACACATAGTATACCATATTAGCATCAATAAATGTTTGTATACAAGAAAAGCACCCTAATGGGTGCTTTTCTTGTGTCAATACATTTGCAAATGGCTAGATAGATATTTCCGTCAGTAACTAGCACAGAAAAAGCAGGGCTGCCACCCTATTTTCCATTTGAATGCATTAAAATGTTATAACTATTGATTTCCTTGATTAATATAATATATGATTGCCTTTAATTTGTAAATATGGCTCTAATATGGGTATAGTATGTATATGAATTAAGATTAGTATTAATTATTAGGCCATATAATTGGACCTCATGATAGGATTAGATTTATGACAAGTGAACAGGAATGGGAACAGGTTTTACAAATAAAGACAGCAGGCCGTGATGATAGTCGGTCCGATACAGAGCATCATCCGTACGAGCCAACTGATTATTGTGTGCTCGAGCGCTTGGCGAATAGCGGTCATATTCGCAAGAAAAATACGCTCATCGATTATGGCAGTGGAAAGGGCCGTGTCAGTATTTTTATGGCGTACCAAACGGGTTGTCACTCCATCGGCATCGAATATGATGAACGCCTCTATGAAAGGGCTCTTATTAATGGTGAAAGCCCAGCAGCTCGCAACCGTGTGAGCTTTGTGCATGGTGATGCGGCGCTTTATGAATTGCCAGATCAAGCAGATCGTTGTTTTTTCTTTAATCCCTTTGCACTCCATACGATTAAGCGGGTCTTAGGAAATATCTTTGATTCCTTATACCATCGGCCGCGAGAGATTAAGCTGTTTTTCTACTATGTCAACGAAGAGGTAGAAAACTTCTTGAATAACCATGTGCGATTGGAACAAGAAGAACTCATTGATTGTAGTGATCTCTTTGAAGAACGTGATATAAAAGAACGAATTTTAGTGTATTCCGTTAACTTGTTTTAGTATATTCTGTCAGCTTATTTTAATGTATTCATTCTATTTATTTTAGTATGTAAGAAACCTCAATGTTGAAGGCTTGTTTTAGTGGTTCTAAATTTGTACGACTAGGACATCATTCAAATTGAGGTTTTATTCTATTTTTAAGGAACTTTCACTTAGATTATTAAGGAAAAAGCAGATAAATTCTGCTATAATAATATATTAGAGATTATAAAATCAAATTATTTTTTATGGTTCTATACATTGATTCGTATGCACTAAGTTAGTGGATAGGGCTGAGTGTATTGAAGACTGGAGGTACCCGTGGAAATCATCGATACAACATTGATTGAACGTATTCGCAAGGCCTTAATTAAACGTTATGATCGAGATCAACAGATCCAACAAATGATAGAAGAAATCGGTGCCGAAGAGGGACTCAATGAGTCAGAATTGGCTATCGTTTACCAAGCTTATTTAGAGGTTAAGGAACGCGTATACTATACATCCTCTCTCGTTGATTTATGGAATCAAATTGAAGAGGTTCAAAAACGGATGTCCATGTTGCATACCTATGATTCTCTTGAAGAGGATTTATTTGGCAATGTGTTAGGCGACGATCAAGAGGATATTATCATTGCTGATAAATCGTATCTTGGTAAGGGTGCTAGCCACAATAACGATGTGTATGCTATGGAACAGGTTCAATTGTCCGATATTCCTGCACAGCATGATTCTACAGTGGGTATGAACCATATTAAATTGAATGAATTACATTCTATGGGTGGTCTTTTTACAGGTTCTGGTGAAAGCTCCAAACATGAGATGTCTGACCTTGATGAAGCACTTGTAGAGCATATGGATGTAAATCCACTAGATGGCGTTGAAGGTTTGGAAGTCTATCACTTGGATGAAGACAATAAACATAAATCCTCAAATGATGAATTCAATGATGATATGGATGAGGATGAAGATGATTTATCTGCTATTGATCCGTATACAGCAGTAAATGCTTTATTATTCGGAAAAGCTGGCTTAGATTCCGATAAAGCCAATAAGAAGATGGAAAAGCTTCTTAAAAAGCAATTGAAACGCGTAGATGATGAATGGGCGCGTATCAATGGGACTGATGAAAAGTCTAAAAAATCTAAGGACCACAAAAAATCCAAAGACGAAAAGAAATCTAAAGAAGACAAGAAATCTAAGGATGACAAGAAGTCTAAAGAGGATAAAAAGGACAAAAAACATAAAAAGTCCAAAGAAGATAAACATTCTAAATCTGAAGATAAATTAAAGAAAAAGAAAGACAAGGCTGAAAAGAAGCTTAAAGTCTTAAATGATAAGTTAAAAACAGTCTTCTTAGGTGATACTTTCAGTAAAAAAGATAAGAAAAAAGACAAGAAAAAAGATAAAAAATCCAAAAAGGATGGATCCGAAAAAAAGTAGAAACGATAGTTCCCGTATGGAATAGTAAGGCCCATAAAAAGGCTCAGGAGAGTACTAGTGCTGAGAAATCAGCCAGTGCTGGGACTATCGACCGCGGATGCGGTAAATGCAAACGATGTAAGGGACCTAAATGTAAGAAATATCCAACATAATTACAGTTAGGTAGTATAGAGTAGTAGTTAAGTTATATGAACGAACAGTTAGGGGTTAATGATGAACCGATGGCAACGATTATTTGAAGGCATAAAGACAGAGATTAAGGTATTTATCTTCTTCTCTGCCTTGTTGACTGCATTTAGAATCGTGTTTCTTGCAGTATTCCAATCACAGCTAGCATCTGTGACGATGGAAAATATCCTTACGTCCTTATGGCTAGGCTTTAGATTGAGTCTCAAGACAGTTGGTTCTTTGTGTTTATTGGGTTTCTTAGGAGGCACATTGGTGCATACCTTTGTACCAAAATGGCCATCCTTGCGCATTAAACAGGTTATCTATTCTATTGCAACGGTACTGTTAACCTTCTTATTCTTGGGGCGTATTCCATTCTATAAGATTTTTAATTCCTCCTATAATGCGATGCTCATTAATGGTAAAAACGATGATATCGGTGCCATTATTAATACAGCCATCAATGAATATAATGCGTTGATGTACATCGTTGGTGCTGTTGTGTTGAGTGCAGCCCTTTGTTGGTTCCTCGTTCGTTTCTTGGCGTGGGGCACAAAGAAATATAGCGATTACGCTAATACTGAACTAGTTTGTACTACGTGGTATCCTAAGACGAAGAAAACGCAATGGATTACAGGCATTGGATTGACTGTAGTTATCGGCGTACTAGGACTATTCTTTAGATTTGGTGGTGCTTTTAACTATACAAATTCCATTAACTGGGAAAGTGCGGCGCGACTCAGTTCTAATCTGTTAAACGAAACCATTCTTGATGATGTACAGGCTCTTTATCGTGTTAAAAGTATTGCAAAGCGTGCAGATGAGCTTGAGGTCATCAACTTAACACCTCAAGAATTAAGTGAAAAGATTAGTGCCATCGGCGGTAAGTTTAATGGTAAGGATTTTGATGGTTCTTTCACAAGAACGATTACAACTCAACGTTTAGCAGAGCAACCGCAATCTATTAACATCGTTCTCGGTGAATCTTATGGTTTGTGGCCATTCCTCGCTGAATACAACGAACCTGGTGCATACCTAGTTGAACAAGGCCGTAAATATGCTGCCAGTCCTCAAGCGATGAGCACGCAGCTCGCCCTTGCTCAAGGTACAGGCACGATGCCTGCTATCAATGGTTTACTCACAGGTATGCCTGATACGGGTCTATATCCTAACTATGAAGGTGAAAGCTTCAAACAACCGTATGGCTTAGGCATTGGTTCTGTTATGAAAAAGCTAGGTTATAAAACTGTATTCTGGTACGGCGGATTTAGTACATGGCAAAATGTGAAGAATTTCGCCTTGTCTCAAGGTTTTGATGAATTCCATGATGCTTCTGAAATGCCAAGCGAAGAAAGCAACGCGTGGGGTGTAGCGGATAAGGATATGTTTAAAGCCATTTCCGCTTACATGGATCAACATAGAGGGGAAAAAATCCTCAATGTTATTATGACCACATCGAATCATCCTCCATATAGCGTCAATGTCGCTAAAGAAGGTTATGATGTGAATAAGGTAAAAGGCCATTTGCCTGATACAATCGCAGAAACTGACAAGCAATTGAACGAAATGGGTCATATTTGGTATGCGGACCATGTGATGGGCGAGTTCATCGCCAGTGAAGAAAAAGCAGATCCTTCTGCACTCTTTGTTATCACTGGTGACCATAGTGAACGATTTACCTTTGCCCGCGAAGTAAGTCCTAATGTGGCGTCTACGATTCCGATTATCTTCTACGGTCGCGGCATTCATAAAGACTGGCTCGCTCCAAACGCTTTTGGCATGAGCATTCAAATCATTCCAACCTTGGCAGAACTTGTAGGTCGTCCTGGTCAAACCTATGAAGCTATGGTACCAAGCTTGTTTACACAAGAGGAATTTGTCTTTAACCATAGACTATATCTAGATAACAGTGGAAAACTTATGGAACAAGGCACAAATATGCCTCAAGCCTATGGGGAAAAGATTAAGAACATGCGCGAACTCGCAGCATGGCGAATTAAACATGGGGATGTCATTAAATAAATACATACATAATATTATTTATTAAATGTAATTGATTTATAAAGCTAAAGGATTATCTATGAGTACTGTGACGGCTATTATCTTAGCGCGCAACGAAGAAAAACATATTGTAGATTGTATTAAGAGTATTCAATTTGCTGATGAAATATTAGTTATCGATGATGGAAGTACAGATCAAACGGTACCTCTTGCTACTAACTTGGGGGCTAAAGTTATACCACATCCTCTGAATGGAGATTGGTCACAACAACGGAGATTTGGTATTTCACAAGCTCAGAGTGAATGGATTCTATTTGTCGATTCTGATGAACGTGTATCACCAGAGTTAGCAAAGTCTATTCAACGAGCTATTCAAGGAGAACCGAAGGCTTATTGGCTACGTCGATATAACTTGTTCCATCATAATCAGGCAACCCATGGTGTGGTGAGACCTGATAAGGTGCTACGATTGATGCCTCGAGAGGGTGCAACTGTAGAAGGTGCTGTTCATGAAGCCTTTATCAGCCCGTATCCACAAGATACATTAGAAGGAAAGTTGTATCACTATACGTATGATAATTGGCATCAATTCTTTGAGAAGTTCAATAAGTATACGACGGCAGCAGCTAATAAATACAAGGCACAAGGGAAGTCTTGTAGTTTTTTAGGGGATATTATATTGCGTCCTACATGGGCATTCTTTAAGATATATATTTTGCAAGGTGGCATATTAGATGGAAAAATAGGTTTTCTATTATCTATCTACCATATGATGTACACCATGACGAAATATGTAAAATTATATTATTTAAATAAATCGAATGGGCAATTATAATTGGTGATTTAGTATAGTAGATTGCTATAGGGAATTATTGTTCTTTAAGTAGATCTGGAAGTATAAATGAGTGAACAATTTTTTCTATCCCTACAACAAAATATAAAATTAATGCTTTGGGCTCCTATATTGAGCACCATCTTTCGAATCGTATTTATGATCGTTTATAATCCTTACCCCACATGGAAGGGACGCTGGAAATCTGTAGTAGGTTCGTTGCGTTATGGCTTCTGGTGGGGCATGGATTTTGATGCTTATGTATTCTTATTACCCTTAGTATTGGTGACGCTCCCTGCATTATTATTTGATGAGTATCATCAAATAGAAGATACTATACGATTGGTAGGATTAACCATTTATTCCTGTGTATTATATGCAGCTTTTGCAGGAAAAATGATTTTTTATAAGCATTTCCATGATACGTATAACTATATGGTTCATTATGGAAATCATGCAGAGAAACGTAATTTGATTGATGTATTCTTTAATCAAGATCGAGGAATTCTCGTCATTTTAGGATTGATTCCTATTACGTTTATATCCTGGTATATGGGAGATTTCTTCTTATCCTTGCCATCTATACCTTATCCAACTATTGAAGGAACTTGGCCTAATGTAGCTTGGAATATAGGTCTTGTGGCTGCCTCCGTTTTGGGGTTTTATTGGTTCCGCTATGGTGGAACCTTATCTCATGATGATAAACCAGAATGGGATACGATTCCTACAGTGGTAAAAGAGGATATATTCTTTGCTCGTGCTACAGTGCCAGATCTATGTGCCTTAGAAACGGTACTCAAACATCCTCTACGTGATGAATATACGGCATCACCTGAGGATATTGATGACGCCATACACCGTATTGTTCCTGATAAATACAAGGATTCCTGGCAGGATTTGAGTACACCGCTTCATGCATTTAAACGCGTTGCATCAGGTCCTCGTATTGATAAACCGCAGCATATTTTCTTTATTGTTGGTGAAAGTATCCCTCAATGGTCTCTTGATGAACCTTATAAGGATCTCAATATATGCTCTGGTTTATGGGATTTTAAAGATGATCCTCACACAGCGCAAGTACCTAATTTCTTGCCTGCTGGTAATGTATCTCGCCCATCCATTGTAAGTCTATTATCAGGTGTCTATGATGCGGGTATGGAAATCAACGAACGGGAAGCCTTTTGGCATGAACCGTTGCCGACCTCTTTGGCATCTCAAATGAAGCGATTAGGCTATGATACGATTTATTGGTATGGTGGTAATGCGTCGTACGGCAACTTTAATCACTTTGGTAAGGCTCAAGGCTTTGACCGCGTGGAAAGCGCTTCTGTGTTCTGTGGTCCCGATGCTCCTAAAACTTGGGTAGGCGTCTATGACCATGTCTTTTTAGAACATATTGAACAGGAAATCAAATCGTTAGAACATCCTACATTCCATTTTATTTACACTACATCCAATCATGGCCCTTATAAAATGGAGGATTCCTTATTAGATTATGATCCTGAAAAGGTCATGCCAAATCTTGGTGATGATCTAAAATCCAATAAGAAACGGAATAAAGAATTGGCTACTTATCGCTATAGCGACAAGGCGATTTTTAACTTTGTACATGCTATGAAAGAGGCTTTTCCTGATAGTTTATTCGTTGTCACCGGTGACCACTCGAATCTATTTGGGTCTCTGAATAATACATCCTTAATTCAACGGGATTATATTTTGCGCGACACATTCTGTACCGTAGGACTATTGCAACATCCTGCTTTCACTAAGGACAGTATTACAGCGCCCATTGGCACGCATATGAGCCTCATGCCTACGATCATTGAAGCCATTGCACCAAAGGGTTTTGAATATTATTCCATTGTGCCGTCCTTGTTTGATAAACAGCCCGATACGTTAGTTACGCCATACCAGTGGATTACGCCGCATATGATGGGCGATGTACGTATGGATTATGGTGAAAGTAACACACCGTCTTATAAACCGGTTGATCCAATTCGTCCTATTGATAATCACGGGGATGATGCTCGTGATTGGACATTGTTGACCATGTGGCTCATTAATCATGAAGACCGTATGAATAAGTCGTAGTATAATTAAACAATAATATCTATTGATGTATATGTAACCAGTATTTCGTATACATCAATGGATGCTACTAAATGTGTATTGATATGTGTATGATAGGAGGAACCTATGTCTATAATCAATGTTGTAGGCGCCAAAATTTGGGGTGGCGGCGAACAATATGTATATGATATTTGTAAACAATTTCAACAGAGACATAGGACTGCCTATATCTTAGTGGACCAATCGAATGAAGATATGCAATCTCGCTATGCTCAAGTGGGTCATGTGATGACGGCCAATCTTTATACTTTGAAGGGTTTTCTATCTGTTAATGCAGTGGCTAAGCAGATAAAAGCACAAGGGATTGATACGATTGTATGCCACTCTGGTAAATATATCTTATTCTGTATTGCCCTTAAGCAGCTAACAGGTGCTAAATTGGTGTTTATTAAACATAATCTTGTACCTGGTAAAACAGATATGTATCATAGATGGATCAATGCACAAGTGGATGCCTTTGTTTGTGTGTCTAAACTCGTTTATGATGATCTTATGACACCTGTTATAAAGGATACTAGCAAATACCATGTTGTATATAATGGTATCGACCCGAATCGATTCCAGTCTTTTTCAGATGCAGTTCCTATGAAATCTAAGGTTAGAACCTTTGGCTATAGTGCGCGTATTACAGAACGAAAAGGTTTGTATCTGATTTTAAGCGCTCTTGAACAGATTCATCAAAACAATCCAGATGTTCGATTGATTATATCTGGGGCTGGTACAGAGGATCAAATTAAAAAACTAACAGACTATATAGAAGCGCATCAAATGCATTCTTATGTTGAATTTATAGGCTTTACACGAGATATTGAAGGTTTATATAGATCAATTGATTGCTTACTATTGCCAACAATAACACGGGAGGCCTTTGGTCTTGTTATCTGTGAGGCTATGTATTGTGGTGTACCAGTCATTACAAGTGGTTCTGGAGCTCAGCGAGAAATTATAGACGATGGAGAATCTGGATTTATTGTAGATCCGCTGAACGAACACACATTACAACAGGCTATGGAACATGTGATGAGTGATGATGTAAACTTGCCGAATATCATCACAAATGCACGACATGTTGTAGAGGAACGATTCATGGTTAATCGTGTGGCTCATGAATTAGTTACGATTATAGATAATTTACATTCTACAAATCATTGATATATTTTGTAGTTATATGAGTGGATAGGAGTATGAGATGGGATATTTACAAACACAATGGCAGCGAGGCCGTAAGATTTACGGCAAACGTAGTTGGAGAGAAACTAGACGTACTTTTCTTCATACAATGCGCTCTATCCGCAATAAAGGGGAAATTGAGGCACTAGAGACCTATTTTGCAAACTATACGCCTGATCCAACCTTATTAGACCGTCAAGTTGGTTTATTTGAGTTAATGACACGATTTTTCTTGTTTAAAAGCTCAACACCACAGGAACGATTAGAGGCTATTGTTAATCATTTTGATTATTTAAAAGATGTATTTACGGATGAAGCGATTCGTGAAATGTACTCTGTAGATCCAGATAATATTTATGACGATGTAAGTCGTATGAATCGTGGCTTTATCGTATGGGAATCAGAAGACCTTGATATGGTAGCGCGCTTATATTATGGCCCTGGTCAACGTAAAGAAGGCTTCTTAACCTTGTTACTTACCTTGGGTAAGCAAGGTGTATACCATGCTAACTTCCGCTTTGGCAAAGGTTTTAATGGGGAACCTGCTATGTGGATTGGCACAATTCAAGGCTATAAAGATGGTCTAGATAATGCTAAAACAGTGACTAAAAAGATGTTTGGGTATCGACCAAAAAACTTTATCATGTTCTTATTGCGCCATATTGCAGCCATTTGTAAGGTAGAATCTATTTACGCTGTTTCTGATGAAGGTTTTTACGCAAATACCCACTTAGTTCGCGGTCACCGTGCTAAGGTAGCTGAGCTAGATCCATTATGGGAGGAATCCGGTGGTGTTGTATGTAGCGATGAACGGTTCTTCAAAATTCCATTAGAGGAATATCGTAAACCTATTGAAGAGATTAAATCACAAAAACGTAGCCAATATAGAAAACGTTATGAATTACTCGATCAATATGAACAAGAGATTCAGAATCATGTACGACCATTGTTACGAGTAAAATAATATCTATAAAGGGAATAGATACCACTATGATAAACAGTAGATTGTAACTATGTTTGGAAAAAGGGGTTAGTATGCAATCTTGGATAATTAAGAATTCTGAAATGGTGCTGACCGTACTCATTTCACTCATGATATGTACGACGCGGTCATCTATGGCATTAGGGAATTTAATATATAGCCTTATTATATTGATGACCTTAGTAACTTGTTGGTATAGACGACATGAAATCTCTGTACCACAGTCCATACGCCAATATGGATGGGCTTATTTAGGCATGTTACTATGCGTATTGCCGTCCGCATTAATTAGTAATGATATAGCGGTGACCACAAAATATTTCTTTAATATTTGGGTTTGGAAGGTATTAGTCATCGTCCCAATTCTGCTATGTATTAAGAGTTCTCGTAAATTATACGCCATATTATCAGTATTTTTTGTGTATATGGGCATCGATGCTATATCGGCCTTTGCACAATATGTACTGGGCTATAATTTAGGACCAGGAGGTCGTGCAGGTGGTGTTATACACGGCTCTATGATGGGACTTGCCATGTTGTTAACATTGGCTTTTCCATTAGCATTAATTGCTGCCTATGATAAGAGATTTCCATCGTATGTAAGAAAATCTGCTATATTTTCTTTGTTTGGCATGCTATTAGGCATGTGGGGGAACCAAAGTCGTGGTTCCTGGTTATTTAATGGCATTAATGGTGCGCTCATTACATTGCGTTATTGCTTTGTAAATATTCGCTATGTATTAGTACTACTTGTAGCTGTTGTAGGTATAGGATATGCATTTAGTAGCAATCAAGCCTATGTAGCTCGTTTTGAAAGTACTTTTAATATAAGCACAGATGGTTCAAATTTGGGCCGTATCTATGTATGGGAAGCAGATAAGCAAATGATTATGGATCATCCTGTAACAGGTGTTGGTCCTGGATTATGGCAAAAAACATATCGAGAGCACTATAAATTAAAACAAGAAACTCAAGATTTAGGCCATTCTCATAATAATTTATTGCAAATAGCCTCTGAATCTGGTCTATTAGGCCTCGTTGGTTTCTTAGGATTCTCAATTTTTATGTTCTGTAAATCGTTGAAACACTATGTGAAGACACGAAACCCTTATGATTTATCAATCCTTGTAGGTTTAATTAGTTACTTATTCCTATTTGGATCAGTTGATTATACGTGGGGAAATTCATCTGGTATTCGCATGTTTTGGATTGTTATGGGCATCATGATTCAATTGAAAACAATTGAGAGTTAATTGAGAATTAATTGAGAATCACAGGGTTATTTAGGAAATATTTACGCATTATTTAATTGATTTTTATGTCTAATTTAAATAGACCCAAAATCTCCAAAAAACTGCATAAAAGATAGCTAAAATCTATGTTTTTTCATAGTTTTAAACTTTTGAATATGATACAATATATGTAAATATTGGTACATTGTATTCGTATGGTTTAGAGGTTGTTTTCTTAAAAATTGTATTGAGAAAACAACCTTTTTTTATAGTTTGGGGTATTAGTATGAATAGTTCTGGATATAATAATCACAACAAGTTGCTTATTAGCAAAATCATAGTGCTTATAGCAGATTATGTTTCTATTGTGTTAGGCACATTAGCGGCCTATCATTTGCGTTTAAACTTGCCATTGTTACCAGTAAGTTCAAATTTTAAGGTAGATGAAATCTATGTATATGGCATTATACCTTTTGTATTTTTAGCCATATTATTGCTCAATAATGCTTATTCTGTAGTATCTCCTTATTGGGATACGATGAAGAATTTATTCCGCAGTATTACTATTGGCGTCGTTGTATCCATTGTACTCATGTACACAGGTCATGTAATCAACGATGTATCTAGACTCTTTGTTATCTTTGCTTATCTATTTATGCTGCTCTTTATCTTTAGTAGTCGTTTTATTGTAGGTAAGATCCTTTCAAAAGCAGGATATTTAAATATACCAGTCCTTCTCGTTGGGGCAGGTAAAACAGCAGAGCTCGTAAAAAAATCCTTAGATCGCATGCCAATTGCTACCTATAAGATTATTGGTTATGTAGATGATAATCCTAAATCCTCTACCATTGCTAAAGAATATCCATGTTTAGGTGTTTTTTCTGATGTTGAACGAGTTATTAAAGATACAGGTGTACAAACAGTCCTTATTTGTGCACCAGGGTTAGAGCCTAAAAAGTTAGTATCCTTGATTAATCACTTGCAACTATTAGTAAAGCGCGTTGCCTTTGTACCTGAGTTATTCGGTTTGCCTACAAGTAACATTACGGCGCGTGGCATGATGGAAGAGCAAGCCGTTGTATTGCGGGTACAAAATAACTTGGCTCGTAAATCTAACCGTATTATGAAACGCATCTTTGATATTGTTGCTACTGTTTGTGGTGGCATCTTGATTTTGCCAATTCTCGCCATCGTAGCTGTATTGATTTATCTAGATTCTCCAGGTCCTATCGTATTTGGCCACAAGCGCGTTGGCCAAGGTGGTAAAGAGTTCCCATGCTATAAATTCCGCTCCATGGTGCCTAATGCGCAAGAGGCGCTAGAGGTATATTTGAAAGAAAATCCTGCAGCTCGTGAAGAATGGGAACGAGATTTCAAATTAAAAGATGATCCTCGTGTTACAAGAATTGGTAAATTCCTACGTAAAACGAGTCTTGATGAATTGCCACAATTGTGGAATGTTCTCGTTGGGGATATGAGTCTTGTAGGTCCACGCCCTATCGTGCGCGATGAAATCGTAAAATACGGCGACTATATCAACGACTTTTACCTTGTACCACCAGGGATTACCGGTGTATGGCAAGTGAGCGGTCGTAGCGATACTACCTATGAAGAACGGGTATTAATGGACTCTTGGTATGTTCATAACTGGTCTGTGTGGATCGATATTGTATATTTATTGAAAACTGTGTTGGCTGTCGTTAAATCGAAAGGGGCTTATTAGTCGGGGGATTATGAGGGATAGTAGTTTTGATATTATGAAGGGGATTGCAATTTTGCTTGTTGTTTTGGGCCATTCTGTTCCAGACCAAGCAAGTGCTAGCGGTATTGCTAGTTATCCTTTATATTTGATGCGGACTATAATTTATAGCTTCCATATGCCTGTATTCTTCTTTGTAGCTGGCTATTTTATGCATATACCTTTGAAAGAGGGCTTCCAAAAATTCGTAAAAGATAAAAGTATACGGTTAATGGTTCCTTATTTCACTATTGGTTTATTGTATTTTCCCTTCAAATTAGCTTTATCAAAATTTGCAAGTCAGCAGATATATCCGCAAGATATATGGAAAATATTTATAGGCATTAATCCGGATGGGGAACTATGGTTTTTATATTGCTTGTTCTTTATTTCAATCATTATTGCCTTATTGGTTAAACGTGTAAATTTAGGTTTATTAATCTTATCTTTCATCATTGGCATGTTATCTGATGTATTAAATATCTTTTCTGTACCTATGGTATCAAAGATATTGTACTTCCAATTCTTCTATATCTTAGGCTTATATATAAAGAAATATATGCTATTAGATTATATGAAATCCGCAGGAGTAGCCCTTACATCTCTTGTGATTTTTAGTGTAGGTAATTATGCATTACTACATGATATTAATGTGTTTAAAATACTTACTCTTATAACAGCAGTTTCGGGGATTACTATTACATACTATATAGCTAACCAAATCTCATCTAGAATCGGATTATATAAAACACTTTTGATCTTTTTAGGTACTGTTTCAATGGATGTTTATATCTTTAGTGATATCGTTAAGATTCCATTTAGAATTGTACTTTGGTCTAAATTAGGATTGTACTATGAAGCTTTTATTGTGTGCTTCTTAGCGTCTACAATTCTATCTATCTTGATAGGTTATATTTTAAGAAAAAATCATTATTCACGATTGCTATGTCTTGGAATGAAAAAATAAGGATATACATATGAAAAAACAATTTGATTATTTAGTAGTTGGGGCTGGTCCATTCGGTGCTGTTTTTGCCCATGAAGCGCACAAGCGTGGTAAATCTGTACTTGTTATCGATCGTCGCAATCATATTGCAGGTAATCTATATTGTGAAAGCAAAGACGACATCAACATTCACGTGTATGGTGCTCATATTTTCCATACATCCTTGAAGCATGTGTGGGATTATGTCAATCAATTTGCTGAGTTCAATCACTATGTAAATAGCCCTGTAGCAAACTATAAGGGTGAAATGTACAATTTACCGTTTAATATGAATACCTTCTCTAAAATGTGGAATATTCGAACTCCAAAAGAGGCACAGGATATCATTACAAAACAACGGGCTGCTATTACAAGTGAACCAAAGAACTTAGAAGAGCAAGCTATTAGTCTTGTAGGTACAGACATTTACGAAAAACTCATCAAAGGGTATACGGAAAAACAATGGGGCCGCAAATGTACTGAATTGCCAGCTTTCATTATTAAACGCTTACCAGTTCGTTATACATACGATAACAATTACTTTAATGACCGTTTCCAAGGCATTCCTATGGGTGGTTATACAAAGATGATTGAACGCATGTTAGAAGGAATCGAAGTCCGTTTAGGCGTAGACTTCCTCAAACATCGCGAAGAATATGAAGCCTTGGCAGATAAGATTATCTATACAGGTCCTATTGATGAATACTTTGGTTATTCTGAAGGTGTTTTAGAATATCGTGGTCTTCACTTTGAAACAGAACGTCTTGAAGAGGAAAATCATCAAGGCGTTGCCGTTGTGAACTATACAGAAGGCGATATTCCTTATACTCGTATCATCGAGCATAAACACTTTGAATTTGGTACACAACCTGTTACATATGTAACTAAAGAATATCCAAAAGACTGGAAAATCGGCGAAGAAGCCTATTATCCAGTGAACGATGTAAAGAATTTAGACCTTTACGCAAAATATGTTAAAAAGGCTGAAACGATTTCCAATGTTATCTTTGGTGGTCGTTTAGGGGAATATAAATATTACGATATGGATAAGGTTATTGCTAGTGCCTTGGCATTAGTAGAAAAGGAATTAGCATAAGCTCTATTTCCGATGTAAATATAGATTTGAGAATCAACACTCATGTAGGAGAGTACTAGTGAATATTAAGATTTTAGTAGCTACACATAAGCAATATTGGATGCCAGAGGACTCCGTATACATGCCAATCCATGTAGGTAGAGAGGGCAAGGCTGATATTGGTTATACTGGCGATCATACAGGGGATAATATTTCCTCAAAAAATGCAAATTACTGCGAATTGACAGGCCTTTATTGGGCTTGGAAAAACCTTGATGCGGACTATATCGGTCTCGTCCATTATAGACGTTACTTTACGCGCAAAGAGGTGCGTTCCGTAGAGGATAAAAAGAATCAAATCCTTACAAGTCAGGAATGGGAACAACTACTTTCAAAGTATCCTGTTGTGGTAGCAGATAAACGCAAATATTATATTGAATCTAACCGTTCTCACTATAATAATGCGCATCATAGCGATGGCCTTGATGCGGCAGAGCAAATCATCGCTGAGAAATATCCTGAATATAGCGCAGCTTTCACAAAGGTTTGTAATCGCACTTGGGCGCATATGTTCAATATGTTCGTCATGCGACGCGACCTCTTTGATCAATACTGTGAATGGATGTTCTCCATCTTGGAAGAGATTGAACATCGCGTCGATATTTCCGATTATGATACATACGAAGCGCGCATCTATGGTTTCGTAAGTGAAATCTTGCTCGACGTATGGCTTGAAGCCAATAACATTGACTATAAGGAACAAAATGTATCCTTTATGGAGCCACAAAACTGGATTAAAAAAGGTGGATTATTCTTGAAAAGAAAATTCTTTAAATAATAGACCTATTTGTATTATGGAGGAATTTTTTTGATGAGAGAAATTGGATTTTCGGAGATTAAGAGTGTCGCTTTAGATATTTTAAAAGATGTGGCACATTTTTGTGATACACATGATATTCGATATGTATTAGCGTATGGAACAATGTTGGGAGCCGTTAGACATAAAGGTTTTATTCCATGGGATGATGATATTGATATCATGATGCCACGGGATGATTATAATCGCTTTATTAAGACATATAATGAGCATAACTCAAGATATCAAGTATATTCTATTGAAAATGATGATAGCTATACTTATACAATGGCAAAGGTATTCGATCAAGAAACAATTATGGTTGATAATACATTGTGGCGTAATTTTGATAAAGCAGGTGTATTTATAGATATTTTCCCAATTGATGGGTTACCGGATGAAACACAGGCACAACAAAAAATATTTAGACATCAACAATTTTTAAACTTGTTATTCCATGGGTCTTCTATGAAGTTTACATTCAGTAATCGTTATGTAGACTCTAAAGGTAGCTTTGCAAAGTTAAAAGGGTATGTTCGTACATTCTTAAAATTTGGTGCTATTAGTTTAATGCATTTTTTACCAACCACAAGTTTAATCAAAAAGATTAATCAAGATGCCCAGCAGTATCCATTTTCCAATTCGAAATACATAAGTGTTCTCGTCGATTGTGCAAGTGGTAATAAACGAGAAGTATACGAAAAAACTTTGTTTGATAATAGAAGTTTATATCCTTTTGAGGATACTGAGTTTTGGGGACTTACAGATAGTGATTTCTATTTAAGTCATTTGTACAATAATTATATGGAAGCACCACCTAAAGATCGACAGGTACCGCATCATAACTACAGAGTGTATTGGAAACAATAAGAGGGGATTATATTATGAAACTATTTACAGTAGGACCAACTCAAATGAGACAGGAAATTCTTGATGTAAGACATCAACAAGTTCCTTATTTTAGAACAACAGAATTTTCTGAAGTTATGTTAGATTCAGATAGACTGCTTAAAAAATTTATGAATGCACCAGAAAGCTATAAATCCATCTACTTAACAGCTTCTGGTACGGGTGCATTAGAAGCTACTATTATGAATTGTATGAATGAAACAGACCATGTGTTAGTTATTAATGGTGGTACTTTTGGTCAACGTTTCGTCGATTTATGTGAACTCCATGAGATACCTCATACTGTGATTAAGTTAGACGAGGGTGAGGAGCTAACCGCGAAACACTTTGCTGCAGTAGAAGAACAATCATTTACATTTGTTATTGCTAATATTGATGAAACTTCGACCGCACAGTTATATGATATTAATTTATTAAGCAACTTTGCTAAAAAGAAAGAAGCATACTTGGTAATTGATGCGATTAGTTCGTTCTTAATTGATCATTATGATATGGCTGGTAATAATATTGATGTTACTATTTTGAGTTCTCAAAAAGGCCTTTGTATTGCACCAGGTATATCCCCTATTGTAATTAGTGATAGATTATATGAAGAACGTGTAAAAAATAATCATATTAAGAATCTTTACTTCGATTTCAACCAATATGTAAAAAACTTTACAAGAGGTCAAACACCATTCACACCTGCTGTTGGGGTATGTTTAGAAATGAATAAAGCATTACATCTGATTGAAGAGGAAGGTTTTGAAAACTATTTAGCTCGTATTGATAGTGTGGCGAAAGATTTCAGAAATAGAATTAAAGAATTACCAGTATCTCTTCCTACTTTCAGCATCAGTAATGCGGTTACTCCTATCCGTTTTGAACAACCAATTGCTAAAGAGGTATTTACAATCTTGAAGGATAAATATGATATTTTTGTAAATCCTACGGGTGGAGTTAATGAAGAATACGTTCTACGCGTTGCTCATATTGGAGATACAACCATTGAGGATAATAAAATGCTCGTAGAAACAATGAAATCAGTCATTAAAGAGATTACAGGTAAATAATATGGTAAAAGTGATAACATATGGAACATACGATTTGTTTCATGAGGGACATTACAATCTATTAAAGAATGCAAAAGCATTAGGTGATTACCTAATTGTTGGGGTTACGTCTGACTATTTTGATAAATCTAGAGGTAAATTTAACGTTCGTGATTCTTTAATGACGCGCATTGATAATGTGCGTGCTACAGGTTTCGCAGATGAAATTGTAGTAGAAGAATATTTTGGCCAAAAAATAGATGATATCAAACGATTTAATGTAGATATATTTACCGTTGGATCTGATTGGGAAGGCTATTTTGACTATTTAAATGAGTATTGCAAGGTAGTTTACTTACCAAGAACACAAGGTATTTCGAGTACGCAGATTAGAAATTCTGAGAATATTAGACTTGGTATCATTGGTAATGAAGTTATTTTAGATAGATTTTTGGATGAGTCTAAATTTGTTAGTGGCATTGATATTATTGGTGGGTACACAGAGGCAGAGTCGGTTGATACTATCTATAAATCACATCAATTTAATAATTTAGAACAATTTGGTTCATCTGAAGAATTGCTGGATAAAGTAGATGCAGTATATATTAATATGCCTTTATCCAAACGTGGTGCTTATATCGAAAAAGCACTACAAGCCAAAAAACATGTATTAACAGAATTCCCATTTAGTAGTGACCTTGATGAAACATTACGCTTAATGGACTTGGCGAAATCTTCCAACTTAGTATTGATGGAAGGCTTGAAAACAGCTTATAGTCCTGCATTTAATAAGTTAATTGCCATGGCTCGTAGTGGAAAAATTGGTAAAATCTTTAATGTAGAAGCTAATTTTACACAAGTTTTGGGGGAAGATTTGGCTAATCAAATTAGAATAGCTGGTGGTAGTATTTTATCCTTAGCATCCTATCCATTATTAGCTATCTTTAAACTCCTAGGATTTGATTATAATCGCGTTGATTTTATAAGTCATAAGGTTGACGATGTCGATATTTTATCAAAGATTAATTTTCTTTATGATGATGCTATGGCCTCCGCTACTGTGGCAATCAATGCTAAGGCAGAGGGAGATTTAGTTATATCTGGTTCTAAAGGATATATTTATGTACCAGCGCCTTGGTGGAAAACAGAATTCTTTGAATTGCGTTTTGAAGATGTGAACTTAAACCAAAAATACTTCTATAAGTTTGAAGGTGAAGGCTTACGATATGAAATCGTTGAGTTCTTAAAATGTATTAGAGAGGACTCTGAAAGCTTCTTGATGAGTCATCAAGATATGATTGAAGAGGTACGCGTCCTCAATAAATTTGTATCTAATACAAATGTTACCGTTATTTAGTATGGGATTGAGTGAGTATGCAACAATTATCTTTACGAGAGGTTCAGCTAGAAGAGTTGAATCTTCTCAAGGATTTTGACAAATTTTGCAAAAAATATAATTTAAAATATAGTTTATGTTATGGCACATTAATAGGTGCAGCTCGACATAAAGGGTTTATACCTTGGGATGATGATATTGATGTTTGCATGCCAAGACCTGATTACGAACGATTATTAACGTTAAAAGAGCATTATGATCATGATGGATTAGAGTTAATCGCAAATCCTATCAATCATAGCTTAGATGCAACCTATGCAGCTATCATCAATAAAAATATTCCTTGTGAAAATACATATTCTAATACATTACGTAGCAAGTATTTATGGATAGATATTTTTCCTGTTGATGGATTTAGTGAAGATATGTCCATTATGAAAGAGATTTATGATAAATCGATTTTTTATCAAAAAATACTTACATTAGCTAGCGCTAAACTGTTTAAGGGAAAATCTCTCATCCATGCTTTAGGTAAATTAGTTGTTGTACCATTATGTCGTTTATTTGGTAAACAACGTTGTATTGATATCATGGATCGATTGGCTAAATCCTATGATTACAACACCTCGGAGCATGTTGGTGTAATTGCCTGGGGTGAAGGTGTAAAGGAACGATTACCTAAACAGGACTTTGAGAAGATGACGACAATTGAGTTTGAAGACCAATTATTTTCTGTTATGTCCTGTTGGAGACAATATCTAGATAATATGTATGATGATTATATGCAGATGCCTCCTGAGAACCAACGCTGTGGACATAATATTGTTGCCTATAAGATAAATCGAAAGGATTAAGTATATGGAGCCGTTACTTTCTATTATTGTTCCTATTTATAATGTTGAACAGTATGTTGATAAATGTATTCAATCAATACTTAATCAAACTTATCAAAATTTAGAAATTATTTTAGTTGATGATGGGGCAACTGATCGCAGCGGTTCTATTGCGGATTCTTATGCGGCGAAGGATAAACGTGTAAAGGTCTTTCACAAAGAAAATGGAGGGCTTTCCGATGCCCGTAATTATGGTTTAGATCATGTTACAGGAGACTATATTTTATTCGTTGATAGTGATGATTTTATAGAAAATACAATGTGTGAAAGATTGCTTACTGTAGCGAATAGTAGCAATGCTGATATGGTTTCTTGTAATTATTATATCTATAGAGGTGATGATGATATTAGTATACATACTATGTCTGTTCAAGATGATACAAGAACTTTCACAGGCATGGATATGTTACGATATTATCTATTAAAAACGGAACCATTCGATCTCAATGTAGTATGGAATAAACTCTTTAAATCTGAGTTATTCAATGGGACAGTATTAGTTCGTTTTCCAAAGGGGAGAGTTCAAGAGGATAATTTTACTATTTTCAGGCTATTTTTGAATGCTAATACTATAGTAACAGTAAATGAACCTCTTTATTATTATGTACAACGCGCTGGTAGTATAATGGCTAATTTTAGTAGACGTTTTATGACAGATACCGTAGAGTCCCATATATATATGAATGATTATCTTATGGAGCACTGTAGTAGTGTAAAGAACGAACTGCAATTGTATCTTTTAAATTCCTATGTGGAATTATCTCGTAGAGTTCATGTTAATAAATGTAAGACAGAGTACAATGATTTACTCACTCAATATAAGCACTATGTCTTAGATCATACAGTTGATACTAGCCATAACCCATTATGGAAGTGCAAACAAGATATAAAGAGGGTATTGGTTAAATTGTATTATTGAATATGAATCATAACCATATTTATACGGTTGTATGTAACATATGATTAAAACCCATAGAGATTATCTTTATATTTTTAATTGATAATACTATGGGATTTTCTCTAATTATGAAAGCATGGTTAGTAAGGTTTGATAGATAATAATGATAGAGGAAAAGTAATGTGAGGAAGAGTTACTCCGTATTAATAGAGAATATATTTTCTCTACTAACCCTACGCGCCTTAGAGTATGTACTCGCTTTTATTTTGGTACCATATTTAATTCGCGTATTAGGACCTTTGCATTTTGGAATGATTGCATTTATGCAAGGTATTATGGAATATTTCCGAATCTTTGTTGATTTTGGGTATTCCTTAACGGCTCCAAAGGCAATAGCACAGGCTGAAGAACAGAAGATAGGATTTCTGTTTGCCAAATATTTTTATGGAAAAGTATGTATATTAATATTTGTTACGGCCGTATTTTTTGCTGTTTATAATCTGCAACGCATATTACTAGGAAATACGATCGACATATTATTATTTCAGGTTATGTACTGTGGAATTATAGGTAATGTTTTATTTCCTGTATGGTTTTTTCAAGGTATACAGAAAATGCGATATATTACCATCTTAAATATGAGTGGACGTATTTGTACGATGCTTGGCATATTTTTACTTGTAAAATCTCCAGATGATTATATACTCGCTGCATTCTTACAAGCTTGCACGCCTTTAATTGCAGGTGTTTTTTCAATAGTCTGGTTAAGAAAACATTATACGGGATTGTTTAAATGGCCAACTATAGGTGAAATTATTAATTCTTATAAAGAAGGCTGGTCTATATTCGTATCCTCCTTAGCGGTTAACTTATATACTGCAACTAATGTAGTGGTATTGGGGATGCTTACGAATAATGTTATCGTTGGTTACTATAGTGCTGCTGATAAATTAATTACCTGTGTTCGTAGAGGTATATATGCTGTAAGTGATGCAATATATCCGTTTATAAGTAAGATGATGAAGGATGATATTTCTAAGGGATTACAATTTATAAAGAAACAAATATTCTTGTATTTGGTTGTAGGCCTTGTTGGCTGTACATCTTTATTTTTCTTCTCAGATACTATAGTCAAGCTATTGTTCGGAGCGGATTATAATTTAACTGTTGACGTATTACGAATCTTGTCATTTGTTCCTTTAGCTGTTGCTATTAGTACTGTATTTGGTGAAGAAACGATGCTACCACTCAATATGAATAGTGCATATAGCCGAACTCTAGTATTGGCAGCATTCTTTAGCTTGTTATCTATATTCCCATTGTGTTATTTGTGGGGGGCTAAAGGGGTAGCAATGACAATGTTATTAACAGAATTTTTAATTATGATTATTATGGGAGGCTTATTAAGGAAACAACTCTTCCAATAGGTTTAAATAGTTTGAGAGATTTGAGAGGTTTGTTTTAATATGATTAGTACAGCATATTATAAAATTCAAGAGTTATTGCTTTGTGCAATGATAATTTCATTACCACTGATGCGGATACCAGATCGGTATACTTTGTTTTCAATGGGCAATAATCTATCGATGATATTTCTGTTCTTTTCCCTTTTGTTATTCATTGTATATAGCCTATGGAACAAGAAGACAGAGTTTCCCTTTAAACTGTATTTTACAATATCTGTTGTTTGGATTGTTTTTTGTACCATTTTAGGGGTATTTTCTTTTCCTTTTTATGATACTGTTATTTACACGTATTTAATCAATACATCTGTTGTCCAAAAACTATATGCGCTATTTCCTTCGTTTGTAGGTAATGAATTTATTCTACAAGTAAAGTTAATGGTATCACTAGTTTGGTATCTGTTTAGAAACTTTATATTCCCCTTAATTGGGCTATTCTTAATCATTTTTAATCTATATAAAGATGATTGTAAAAAAGGTCTTGATACTATTGTTAATGCTGCAAGGATATTAACAATACTATGTATAGCTTACTCCATTATAGAGGTTTCTTGGCTATGGAGTGGTTCAGATTACTTGGCTAGTATATTAGTAACTATTAATAATGGCTTATATGATCCTGTTGTACAAAGTGGGTGGTGGCCTCCGGAATTATGGCCAGGTCAACTTAGAAGCCTTGCGTTAGAACCATCCTATTTTAGTATGATTGCGGTGTTTTTGGCACCATTATTAGGTATTCATTATGTAAATTCTAAGAATAAACTTGATATTATATTAGCATTTCTCTTAGTTGTCATGATTTTCTTAACTAAGGCTCGAACAGGTGTTGTTGTTTATCTATTCGAACTGGTTGCGTTTATTGTATTAAGTCTAATATTTAGATATAAATCTTGGTGGAAACTATGTCTATTTACAATTGGACTTAGTGTTCTAAGTTATTCTTTTGCTATTGTTGGTGACTCCGTAGTAAGCCCTATGATTAAAGCTAGTATTTCTCAAACGACTGCTATTGAAGAAGGACCTAAGTCTGTATCTGTAGAAAAAGCTCTAGATAAGTATATTGATAGTAATGTTAAGTCAGTCAGCAATACTAGTTCTAGATCTAATTCAGCTAGATTTGGTAATACAGTAGCTATGTTTAACGTTGGACTAGATCATTTAGCATTTGGTGTTGGTAGAGGCTTACACTCAAGTTATATGGTTGATAAATTCCCTGATTTTGCTAAAGATAGTGGCGAAGTTAAACGTTGGACAGAAGACGTATTACAAAAAGGCTTTTTAGCATTTGAGTATCCAGTACTTAATGAGTTTGCAGCTATATTGGCATGGTTTGGGTTGATAGGGGAAATCTTGTTTATTACCCCAATTTTATATATCTTATATAGAACCTATAAGATTAAGAAGTATATTAACAATCCTACATTGGTCTACCTATTAGTGGCATTCTTTGGACAAATTGCATGCTTTATGAGTAATGAATTTTTATTGGCATATCCAATCCTTGTGGGGATTTTGGTTTGTTATATTAAATTTTATGAGCATAATGATATAACCAGAGAATAGGGGGTTATTCTAAATAAAGTATAATGTGTATATTGTAACTAATATTTAAAATATATCGAATATATTTGATATATAGTTTATGGCTTTTCTATCTCATAATTAGTTATAATTTGTATAGCAAAATATTATAGAATGAATATATTGGGAGTATTCATTTCTAGGGGACTACATTAGTTAATATATTGGTTTGGGAGATTTTAATTATGAAAAAATATGTACTTTCAGTTGATAAGAATAGGCCTATAGAGCTTGAAATTACAAATATTTTAGATGATAATAAAGCTATAGTGCGCGGTCGTCTTAATACATATCATTTGGATTATGATGTAGAGACAACTTCTGTTTTATTGAATTTTACGTTGGAAGACGATCGAGAAACTGTATATAGTATTAGATTAAAGGAAGATGATTCTTTATTAAAATGTTTAGATTGTACTCCTCAGGAGATATTCTTTAACATTGTTAATTTTCTTGGTGAAGTAATACATAAGGCTAAATCCATCGGATATACATTAGTTATGAAGTTAGACCATCAAAGTTCAAGGTTACTTGTGAAGGATTTAACAAAAATTGGTGATGAATATCGTACATTTAATGGAGAACTAGTATATTAAGATAATTCTTAATAGCTATATAGTGGAATTAAAAGAAGGTATCAACGGCAGTTGATACCTTCTTTTATGTAGAAATCAAATTGATGGGATACTAAATTTAGATCAACCTATAATATCTTTATTAGATATACGAAGATAAGAAATAGGGATTGAATGTTCTCTTATATAACAAATCTGTTATGAAACGTATTGTATTGTATATTGAGCAGCCGATAATAGTTGGCTCAGAAGTTGCCATTTTAATGCGAATTTCACCGTTTTTTGGTATAATAAACAAGTATTCCAACGATAAAACGGAGGTAATTCTAATGCGTAAATTCTTATATATGTTAGCAGCTCTACTTGTGTTGATCGGTATTAATACACATGATGTAGAAGCTCGTACCGATGTGTATGCTACTACTTATAACGGTAATAGCTGGTATGTAGATCAAGATTCTGTAAAGAGAGTAGGGGATGTACTCAACTTTACGGTATACACTACATCTGGCCTTAGCTATAAAGTAACATCTAGCGATAGTAACTATTACAATGCAGATGTATTCTACTATAACAACAAACTCGTTTCAGACAATGGCCAATCTGTATGGAAATCTCCAGGTATGATGGCCGCTATGCGTGTGGCACGTAGATAAAGAATAAAGGCAGCGATTCGATCGCTGCCTTTTGGTCTGTATAAGTGTACTATAGTATCGTTTATCCGTATTTGACGATATATAAGATTAACCCTATAATATAAATAGATAGCCAAGCGAGTAGATCCGTCGGGCTCATCTCAAGAGAATAAATAATTGATGAAATGGCCTTTCAGTTACCTAATTATCTAGGGATAACGAAGGGCTATTTGTCTTTTCCAAGACAAATAAGCGCCACAAGTGCGATAAAGGCTCCATATAAGCGAATCAATAAGAATCTATTTATAGAAATATACAAAAATATATATGCGTATACGTTAGCAGTAACTATAGTTACTGCTTTTTTTACTTGTGGTAATTTTCTGGTTATGTGGCAAATTTCCCTCATATTTACAAGAATATAATTATTAAATATAATTAAATTATTTAATAATAGTTTATAGTGTATAAATGAGAGAGGGTTTTTATGAAACGTGTGTATAAAGCAAACCTATCTTTAGCAATTGCTTTGACAATTGCTAGTTCTGTAGTGCCCTATGCAATGGCGGGGAGTACATTAGTTACTACACCTAATGGTGCAAATATTACGGCAAATAACGGTGGGAAGTTTAAGGCTGGTGAAATGACAAACTACATATCTACCATTGAGGCAGATACTGGTAGTACAGTCAGCATTGATAAAGCTGTTGCTAATATTGGCTATAATAACAAGCCTTTCATTAGCAGCAAAGGTGGTAGTACGGTTAGCCTTAAGGAAGGCGTTTATGATGTTCACAATGTAAGCACTCCTATTGCAGTGGCTCAAGGTGGCACCGTTAATATTGGTGTAGACGGCAACAAAGGTAATTTTACTGGCAATGACTTGTCTTTGGTAGGTGATGTTATCGTTAAAAGCGACCCAAATCATGCGTCTGAGATCAATATTGGTATCATTGGCAAAGAATCTCTTTGGGATGGTTTAGCCTTTAACTTAGCAGACAAAGACGCAAAGCATCCAAGTCATATCAATGTATTCCTTGGCGACTATGGTTCTTGGGAGCTTTTCTATCAAGGCGGCTTGCATGAAGGAACATTAGATGGTGGTACGCAACCTAGCCATGTACATCGACTTGTAGGTTCCAAGAATCGCAACTATGCGAATATGGTAACCCAAAGTGAGCATAATAAGCTCTATGTAGATAAGCTGGAAGGTCATGTAAACTTTATTTACGACCCTAATGATGAAGGTGGCGATACTGAGGATCCAGATTATAAACCACCGACTACAACCTATAATGGTTTGACTCCAGATTCCTTCTGGGGTGGTGATATTCATATTACAAGTGCAGCTCCTGGTGCAGCGGCTCATGTGTACACTACTCAACGAGGCCTAGATATGTCCTCTGAGGCTAATGTGAACAAGATTTTAGATAACTTGGCTCACAAGATGTACTATCATAACTATGTTAATGGTGAAAGAAACCTTCAAGGTACAGTAGCTATTGCATCCGATGGTTCTGAATCTGGTCGTTTTACAGTAATTACATCTGGTCATGCTAAAGAGGGTGATATTACATGGCAATCGGATAAAGATGGTCAAGGTAAATATGTATATGGTGAAAATAAACCTGTACCAAAACCTCAACCTAAGCCGGAGGTAAAACCAACTCCTAAACCTGAGGTTAAGCCGGTACCAACTCCGACTCCTAAACCAGAGGTTAAACCAACGCCAAAACCTGAGGTTAAGCCAGCACCAAAACCAACTCCTAAACCAGAAGTGAAACCAGCTCCAGTACCAGAGCGTAATTCTCATATTCATGTTATCATGGGGGATTTTGATACACCTCATATGCGCGGTGCTCGTTCTGCTATTATGAGCAATATTAACGGATGGAGAACATTAACAGATAATATGTATCGTCCACGCGTATTGCAACAAGGCGAACCAACAGGCATTTGGGCTCGCGTTGGGGGCGGTAAATATAGCTATACCGCAAAAGGTATCGACACAGATACAACATATACACGCATTCAAGGCGGTTATGACGCTAAAACAGGTAGCGGCTGGACTGTAGGTGGTCAAGTATCCTACCTTCGTGGTAACGATGACTATGTATTCAACGGTTCTGGTAAGGAAAAAGCCTTTGCTGTAGGTGCGTACGGTGTGAAAGATCTTGGTAAAGACCAATACATTCACCTTGAATCTCAAGTAGGTCGCGTTTCTAATGCTTTCACAGCTCGCAATGAAATTGGTGAAAGCCTTTCTGGTGAAGCGAAAGCGAATGCTTATACAATTGGTGCACGATACGGCAAAACTGTGAAATTCCAAAATGGTACATACATCGAACCACAAGCGCAATTGAGTTACACTCATTTCGGTGGGGATAGCTTTGATGCGGGTCGTATGTATGTAAATCAATCTGGTGTGAGCAGCACAGCAGGTGGCCTTGGCCTTGAAATCGGTAAAACATTCGGCGCAGGTAATATCTATACTCGCGTTGGTGTAAACCATGCCTTCTCTGGCACTGTAAATACAGCGTACACAACTGGCAATACTACAAAATATACAAAACAAGACCTTAAAGGTACTTGGACTGATCTAGCATTCGGTGGTCGTTATGGCTTCAATGCTAATAACAGCATCTTTGCTGACCTTAGCACAGGTCTATCTGGCGACTATAAAGCAGGCTGGTCTGTAAATGCTGGATTTACACATAAATTCTAATATACTGGTTACCATATAAATGTATATGGTAATAATAGAATAAAAAGAAGCCCCATGTATTGGATATAACTATCTAATACATGGGGCTTCAATAACTGGATAACTGAAAGGCCATTTCATCAATTTTTTGTAACTTTGAGATGAGCCCGACGGAACCACTCGCTTGGCTATCTGTTTATATTATAGGGTTTATATCATATATCGTCAAATACGGATAAACAAGTGTATATTAAACAATTTTATATGGTTATTATTTACTAAGAGGCAGCGAATTAATTGTTGCCTCTTTTTGTATGCTTCCATCTAATAGATACTAATTTTCCAACAGATGACAATTTTTAAATATTTTTAAAATAAATGCGTACAATTCATTTACAATTCACTAAAAATGATGTAATATTTTAAATATATTTTAAAAGTATTAGAAAAAAGTTTCTTTATTATGAGAGTGTATATCTGTCTTTTACCGTATATAAAGGCTAATAAATCAACTCATAGATATATATTCAAGTATGAAGGAGCTTTCACAAATGTGATTGTATTGTATGTGAAATATTGATTGAGGTGTAAGAGGATGAGAGGTAGAAATAAGATTTTATTGTCTGCTGTTATGATGACCTTATTGTCATCTACAACGGCTATGCCTAGTACATGGGCTGCAGCAGGTATTAATTCTGATGGACGTATTTTTGCAACTACTGCTGATAGTAAATTTGAAAGTACAGGTAATACGACTGCTAATGGTGTAGTCGCATCTGATGGTGGTCAAGTTACAATTGGCTCTTTGGATACTCCTGATGCATCTCAATTGCCTAAACGCTATCGTCAACCAGCTTTCATTACAGGCATGCTAAATAACAGTTCCATCCAAGTAGATGGCGGTGTTATGGACGTGACTACTGCGCCATGGAAGTCTCCATATCCAGTGGCATTTGCTTATAATAGTAAAATTAATCTTGGTGTCGATGATGCGGGTACTGTAAAGCACAAAGTATTTAATATGCAAGGTGATGTGCTTGTATCTGATAAAATGATGCCTCCGCATCAAGAACAGCAACCATCTGTGATC
The DNA here is from genome assembly GCA_902477915.1 of uncultured Veillonella sp. GTDB lineage: Bacteria > Bacillota > Negativicutes > Veillonellales > Veillonellaceae > Veillonella. The sequence continues at coordinate 44,446 of CABSJA010000001.1, read as the reverse complement.
AATATCGGCCTAGGCCGCGCACACAATAGTCCTAACCAATTTTCTGGTAAGGCAGTGAACACCTTAGAGGATAAGGGTGGCGAAATCAACATGACCTTTGATGGTGGCATGTGGAGCCATGATTACATGGGTGGATTGGAATCTTTCAAAATTGATGGTAAAGCAGAACGCAGTAGCATTAATAACCTCACAGGTACTCGTACGCGCGAAGGTTTCAGCCGTATTGCACAAGATTCCCGTAGCGATATTCATGTAAATAAATTGGACGGTCATATTAATGTTATTTATGACATGACTAGTGGTACTGGCTTAAATTATGCTAAACCAGGTTCTAAGAAAGACGGCCTTGATCCGGCTGATATCGAGGGCGGTAACTTCATCGTGAAATCCGCTGCAGCTGGCTCTGGCGTGCATGGCTATGTAACAGGTGATCATCTTGATACTTCTTCTGAAAGCAATGTAAACAAGATTTTAGATAACTTGGCCCACAAATTCTATTATGAAAACTATGTAAAAGGTGAAAAAAACCTTTCTGGTACAGTATCCATCGCTTCTAAAGGCATCGTGTCTAGCTTCCAAAAAGCATTGACTACAGACCAAAAAGAAGGGGATATTACATGGAAAGACGGTAATGGCCAAGGCTCCTATGTGGTGCCAGAACCAAAACCAGTTACACCAGTGACTCCAGATCCAAAACCAGTTACGCCTGTAACTCCGGATCCTAAACCAGTTACACCTGTAACTCCGGATCCAAAACCAGTTACACCAGTAACTCCAGACCCTAAACCAGTTACACCTGTAACTCCAGATCCTAAACCAGTTACTCCAGTAACTCCAGATCCAAAACCGGTTACACCTGTAACTCCAGATCCAAAACCAGTTACACCTGTAACTCCGGATCCTAAACCAGTTACACCAGTAACTCCGGATCCAAAACCAGTTACACCAGTGACTCCAGATCCTAAACCAGTAAATCCTAATCCTGTTGTTCGTGGTGCGTACGATACACCTCATATGCGTGGTATTCGTTCTGCTGTAGTAGGTAATATCAATGCTTGGCGTACATTAGCTGATGATATGTATCGTCCTCGTGTATTGCAACAAGGTGAACCAACTGGTATTTGGGCTCGTATCGGTGGCGGTAAATACAGCTACTCTGGCAGCGGTATCGATACAGCTACAGATTATACACGCATCCAAGGCGGTTATGATGCTAAAATCAGCCGTGGCTGGACTGTAGGTGGTCAAGTATCCTACCTTCGCGGTTCTGAAGACTATGTATTTGATGGTTCTGGTAAGGTTAAATCCTTCTCCGTTGGCGCTTATGGTTTGAAAGATTTTGGTAAGGATCAATATGTACATGTAGAAACGCAAGTAGGTCGTGTATCTAATGACTTCACTGCACGTAATGAAATTGGTGAAGCCATGTCTGGCGATGCAAAATCCAATGCGTATAGCATCGGTGTTCGCTATGGCAAAACATTGAAATACGCTAATGGTTTCTATGTAGAACCACAAGCACAATTGAACTTCACACACTTCGGTGGTCGTAACTTCAATGTAGGCAATGTATCTGTTAACCAATCTGGTGTGAATAGCACTTCTGGTAAGCTTGGCCTTGAATTGGGTAAACAATTTGGCCATGGTAACCTCTATACACGCTTTGCCGCAGGTCATGCTTTCACAGGCAATGTGAAAACTGCATTCGCTAGTGGCAGTGTTGTGAAATTAACAGAACAAGACCTCAAAGGTACTTGGACTGAACTTGCTTTCGGCGGTCGTTATGGCTTCAATAGCAACAATAGCGTATTTGCTGACGTTGCTACAGGTTTGTCTGGTGACTACCAAGCAGACTGGGGCGTAAACGCAGGCTTCACGCACAAATTCTAATATAGTATATAAAGGTATATTGATATCTAAGTATATTAGGTAAAAGTATATAAATATATATACAAATATATGTACAGATAAAAGAATAGTAAAAGACCCATGTATTGGAAAATAGCTAATACATGGGTCTTTTTTAGTGTTTAAAGAGAGTTTTGATCTAGTAGTAATATTTATTTATACAAATCATAGAGTGCGTTTATATATAACATCAGTAATCATAAGAGTTATTAATTTATATCCTAGCCTAGCATATACCATAATACAAGGTGTTATAGGGCTTAACGGCATTTCTCTATAAATATTTCTTATTAATAAACCAAAATTGATAATTTTAAATTGTAAAATTTTTTGCTGCGAAAATATGAATAAATATTTGGTTAATTATAAAAAATGCATAAAAAATAGAGTGATTATTATATAGTCTATAGAAAAAAGAGATAAAAACAAGAATAATTTACACTAAAAAGCGTTATTTATTGATAACGTTTTTTTTATGTGGAGTAAAGTGTACATAATTGGTATTATTTTATAAACTAAGCAAAGATGAATATAAAATGAATTTTTATTTACCATATAGAAATATTTTGATATTATTATGACAATCAACAATGATGAAGTTTTAGTGAAATTATTGTGAGAAATGAACTTATCTGTGTGTGTTGTAAGCTAGAGGGAAAATTATGAATCGAATTTACAATGTTATTTGGAGCAAGACAAAGAAGTGTTATGTAGTTGTTTCTGAGATCGTAAAAAGCGGTGGTGGTAAGGTTAGATCCTTGCACACAGGCAAAACACATGCTCGCATGGGTGCTGTTATGGCCGTAGCTGCATTGTTAGCGGGTGTGAATATTACATCTGTAAATGCAGCAGCTATCATGATTGATGGCGTAAATGCTGGCTATGCAACAGCTCAAAATGGTGGTAATAAATGGAGTTATTTATACAATTATAAAAACCCTGGTAATATGAATGCCTTAGATGGCACTGCTACTACTGGATATTATTCTGGCAGTGCATTAAATGGTATTTCCATTGGTCACAATACGAAGATTCAAGAGTCTAGTGATCCTACGTATTATTCTGGTGTGGCTATTGGCGACTATGCACAAGCTACAGGTGGTTTATCTTTTTCCCTTGGTAATTATGCACAGTCCACAAAACCATCTGCTATGGCTATTGGCACGGCTTCCTTATCTAGTGGCTTTAACTCTCTAGCGATGATGCGCCAATCAGCAGCGACAGGTAATTTCTCTACAGCTATTGGTACAACTTCTTGGGCGAGTGGTACGGGTAGTTTTGCTTTAGGTTATTCTGCGCAATCCAAGGGTGATCAATCCATTGCCATCGGTGCAGCTGAGCCGATTACTGTAGCAGGTAGTGGTAATGAACCTAGCGCAGCCTATAATGGTAATACTAATACTGTAACAGAAGGTGCACGTTCTCTTGCATTCGGCACAAAAGCGCGTACTGAAGCCGCGGCAAGTGATTCTATGGCATTTGGTTCTAATGCTAAAACTAAAGCAGCTAATGCAGTAGCAATGGGTAATTCCTCTCGTGCTACTGCTACAGATGCATTTGCCTTTGGTAATACGGCGTATGCTACAGGTGCTAATGCGATTGCTATGGGTAGAACAGCACAAGCTAGACAGCTAAATGCCATCGCTTTAGGTGGTCAAGCAAAGGCACTAGAAGCGAATGCTCTTGCCATCGGTGGTACAGCGGAAGCTAGTAAAGCGGGTACTATGGCTATTGGTACGGCTGCGAAAGCAAGTAGTAACAATGCTACAGCCATCGGTAATGGTGCAGAGGTTACGGGTGAAAACTCCATGGCATTAGGTGCGGGTGCGAAGATTTCTTCTAATAACTCCATCGCCCTTGGTGCTGGTACTGAATTCAATGGTCCATTGGTGAACACGTATGCAGCTTTCACCAACGAAATAAACCCTGCAGAAGCGGGTGTAGTAGCAGTTGGTAATACTGGTACGCCTCGTCGTATTGTTAACGTAGCAGGTGGTCAAAACGATAATGACGCTGCAACGATTAAACAATTGCGTTATGTAAATAACAACTTGGCTATGACCATTGCAGGCCCTACATATACTGGTTATGAAGCAAATGGCTCTACCTACAAAGCACCTGATTTCAGCATTAAAAATAGCACATACCATACAGTAAAAGAAGCTGTAGAAGCAGCGCAAACTAACTTCTTCAGCGCTAAAGGCACATCTGCTGATGCAAACTACGATAATAAAGGTGCTACGGGCACAAATGCGACAGCAGCAGGCGTACGTGCCTCTGCAGCGGGTAATTTTGGTACGGCCCTTGGCGCTAAGGCAACGGCAACAAGCGATAAATCCACTGCCTTAGGTTATAATGCGAAAGTAACAGAAGATGACGGCGTTGCGTTAGGCTCTAATTCCGTAGCGAATACAGCGGCTGGTATAGCTGGCTATGATGTAAGCGCAGCAGATAACCGTGCCAATAAATACACAGCTTTAACAGGCAATGTAGCAACATCTACATTGGGCGCTGTATCTGTTGGTCAAAGCACTAGTGTTGGCAATGAAACACGTCAAATTACAAACCTTGCAGCTGGTACAAAGGACAACGATGCAGTTAACGTAGCTCAATTGCGCAATGTAAACCTTAAAATTGCAGGCAATACGAATGATAACAATGGTAAAAACGATGTATTGTTAGATAGCCAAACATTGACTGTAAAAGGCGATGGCGCGTATGTAACAACTAAAGCGAACAACCAAACAATCGATGTAACCTTAACAAATGATACAAAAGATAAAATCGACAATGCAGCAAATAAAGATCTTTCTAACATTACAAATGTAGCTAAAAAGAATATTACTGCATTAGGAACAATCGTTGAGGCTGGTAATAATGTAACCATCCCAACAGCTACTGTAGATGCTACAACAGGTCAAAAAACATACACTGTAAATGCTATGGATACTAAGGTTTCCCTAGGTACTAGCGGTTTGGTGACCCTTACAGGCGGCACACCTGATGCAAACGGTGTTCGTAACTACACTGTTGACGTAGATCCTACTAAGGTTGCTAAAACAGATTTATCCAACATCAATAGCGATGGTAAAACTGTTATTCGTGAAGAGGCCCAAAAGGCTGTAAAGGTTATTGCAGGCCAAAATACAACAGTTACAGAAGGTACTGATGGTACATATAAAACATATGCAGTGAATGTAGCGGGAGCAGGAGACTATCGATTGGTAGAAAACAGCGCTGCAGCTGATAAAGCATATACTGTAACAGGCAATAAAGTTGATTTAACTGTACAAGATGCTAGTACGCCTGCCAATACGAAGACGGTAACAATTAAAGATATTGCATCTAAAACTGAGTTAGACTCTACAAAATCTGATTTAACAAATAAAATTAGCGATACAAAAACTGAACTCATCAACAAGGGTTTGAAATTCAACGCAGATAATAATGACGTTAAGACAAACAAACTTGGTTCTACCGTAACTGTGTCTGGTGATGCGAATATCACTACAAAGATTACACAAACTGGTGATGACTCCACAATTGCGGTGGCTTTGAATAAAGACCTTCATGTTAAAACCGTGACTGCTACAGATACTGTGAAAGCTGGCACTACAACAGCGGGTAATCAAACAGTTACAGACAATAAGGGTGGCACTCAAACTGGCAACTTTGTAACAGGCCTAGATAATACAACTTGGAACATGGCTGATCCTGTATTTGTGCCTGGTCGTGCAGCTACAGAAGACCAATTGAAAACTGTTAGTGATGCAGTAAGAGCAGCCAATGCAGGTTCTAGCGACTATCGCTTGATCGAAAACGATACAGCTACTGATAAAGCGTACACTGTAACTAGCAATAAAGTTGATTTGAAAGTAAAAGATGATAAATCCGGTACTACAAAAACAGTTACTATCAAAGATATTGCGTCTAAAACTGAGTTCGACAAATTAAACGATCGCGCTGTTAAATACGATGTAGATGGTTCTGGGAATGTAGATAAATCCAAGGTGACATACGAAGGCCCTACATATAACAGCACTAATAAATCTGGTGGCACTCATGTAACTAACGTGGCGTACGCAACAGGTAATGACGGTAGCGAAGCAGTTAACGTAGATTACTTAACTGATAAAATCAAAGATAGCTCCGAAGCATTAATCAACAAAGGCATGAAATTTGATGCTAACGTTGGTGGTGTTAAGACTAATAAACTAGGTTCCACTGTAAAAGTTCAAGGTGAAGGCGCAGAAGCTGATGCTAACTACAGCGGCAAAAACATCAAAACTTTCATCAAGCAAGATACAGCAGGTAACACAACGATCGACGTTAAGATGAACAAAAATCTTGAAGTTGAAACAGTGACTGCTACGGGTGCAAATGGTAAAGATGGTAAGATCGGTATCAATGGTAAAGACGGTGTTACTACAAATCTTTCCATTACTCGTGATGGCCAACCTGGTGTAGATGGTGCTGCTGGTACAACTACAACTCGTATTGTTTATGAAAAACCAGATGGTACTAAAGAAGAGGTAGCTACATTAAATGATGGCCTTAAATTCAAAGGCGACATGGGTGCTACATCTAATGTAAAACTCAACAAACAAGTGGATGTAAACGGTGGCGTTACAAACGCGGCTGACCTTGCAACAGGTAATAATATCGGTGTTACATCTGCAGCAGTTGATGCGGATGGCAATGCAAAACTTCAATTGCAATTGGCTAAAGATATTACAGGTCTTAAATCTGTGACTGCTACAGATACTGTGAAAGCTGGTACTGCCACAGTAGGTAAACAAACTGGTACTGATAACAAAGGTGGCACTCAAACTGGTAATTTTGTAACAGGTTTAGATAATACTAATTGGAATATGGCTGATCCTGTATTCGTACCTGGCCGTGCGGCAACAGAAGACCAATTGAAAACTGTCAGTGATGCAGTGAAAGCAGCGAGCGCTAGTGCATCTGATTATCGCTTGATTGGTGATCCAACTAATACAACTGACGGTTCCTACAAGGTTACAAACAACCAAGTAGACTTAAAGGTTAAAGATGATAAATCTGGTACTATTAATACTGTAACTATCAAAGATATTGCATCTAAAACTGAGCTTGATAAATTAGAAGACCGCGCAGTTAAGTATGATTTAGATGGTACAGGTAATGTAGATAAATCTAAAGTTACTTACGAAGGTCCTGCGTACAACAGCACTAATAAATCTGGTGGTACTCATGTAACTAACGTGGCGTACGCAACAGGCAACGATGGTAGCGAAGCAGTTAACGTAGACTACTTAACTGATAAAATTAAAGACAGCTCCGATTCGTTGATCAACAAAGGCTTGAAATTCGATGCTAACGTTGGTGGCGTTCAAACGAACAAATTAGGCTCCACTGTAGCTGTGAAAGGCGAAGGCACTGAAGCTGATGCTAACTACAGCGGCGAAAACATTAAGACTTTCATCGATCAAGATGCTACTGGTAATACAACAATCAATGTTAAATTGAACAAAAACCTTGTAGCTGACTCCATCAAAGTTAACAAAGATGGTAGAGACGGTAAGGATGGCGTATCCATTACAGGTCCTACTGGCGTAGCTGGTCAAGACGGCAACAATGGTAAGGTAGGCATCACTGGTGCTGACGGCAAAGATGCTGTATCTATCTCCGGTAAAGACGGCGTAGGTCACATCGGTTTAACGGGCCCTGCTGGTACAAATGGCAAGGACGGAACAAATGGTATCGATATGTCCGTTAAGAATGGCTATGACGATGCTGCTAAAGGCGTTAAGGGCGAAAAAGGTGTAGACGGTGTTGATGGTATTACGCGCATTGTGTACACAGACAATACTGGTGAACACCAAGTTGCCACAATGGATGACGGCATGTTATACGGTGGTGACACTGGTACTGTAATCAAGAAAAAACTTAACAATCAAGTAAATGTTAAGGGTGGCATTACAGATCCAGCCAAATTTACAGCTGACGATAACATCGGTGTTGTATCTGATGGAACAGATACGTTGAAAGTTCGTTTGGCAAAAGATCTTAAAGGTCTTAACACAGTAACTGCTACTGAAACAGTTAAGGCTGGCGATGTTGTGATGGGTAAACAATCTGATGGCACACCTGCAGCCAATACTGGCAACTATGTAACAGGCCTAGATAATAAAGATTGGGACGTAACAAATCCAACTGCTGTTAGTGGCCGTGCTGCTACAGAAGATCAGTTGAAAAAGGTTACAGAGGCTATCAACAATCAAAGCTCCAACTCCACAGATTATCGTTTAGTTCAAAACCAAACAGCTGGATCCAATGGCGACTACACTGTAGACAACAACGGTGATGTGGCGTTGACTGTACAAGATAAAAATCATCCAAACCAAACTGAAACAGTAACTATCAAGGACGTAGCATCTAAATCTAACCTAGATAAATTAGATGACCGCGCTGTTAAGTACGACTTGAATCCTGCTACAAATACAGCAGATAAATCTAAGGTAACTTACGAAGGTCCTGCATACACTAATAAAACTGGTGGTACTCACGTAACAAACGTGGCGTACGCAACTGGCAACGATGGTAGCGAAGCAGTTAACGTAGACTACTTAACTGATAAGATTAAAGACAGCTCCGATGCGTTGATCAACAAAGGTCTTAAATTTGACGCTAACGTTGGTGGCGTTCAAACTAATAAACTTGGTTCCACTGTCATCGTAAAAGGTGAAGGCAACGAAGCAGACGCTAACTACAGCGGCGAAAACATTAAGACTTTCATCAAACAAGATAATACAACTGGTAACACAACAATTGATGTTAAATTGAATAAGAACCTTGTAGCCGATTCCATCAAAGTCAACAAAGATGGTAGAGATGGCAAAGACGGCGTATCCATTACAGGTCCTACAGGTATAGCTGGTACAGATGGTAATAACGGTAAGGTTGGTATCACAGGTGCTGATGGTAAAGATGCAGTTTCTATCTCCGGTAAAGACGGCGTAGGTCACATCGGCTTAACAGGCCCTGCTGGTACAAACGGCAAGGATGGTTCCAACGGTATCGATATGTCTGTTAAGAATGGTTACGACGATGCTGCTAAAGGCGTTAAAGGCGAAAAAGGTGTAGACGGCGTTGACGGTATCACACGCATTGTGTACACAGACAATACTGGGGAACACCAAGTTGCCACAATGGACGATGGTATGTTGTACGGTGGTGACGCTGGTAATGTGATTAAGAAAAAACTTAACAACCAAGTAAATGTTAAGGGTGGCATTACTGACGAAACTAAATTGACTACTGATGACAATATCGGCGTAGTTTCTGATGGTACAGATACGTTGAAAGTTCGCTTGGCAAAAGATCTTAAAGGTCTTAACACAGTAACAGCTGCTGAAACTGTAAAAGCAGGTACAGCGACTATGGGTAACCAAGAAGCGACTAAAGCAGATGGTACTAAAGAAACTGGCAATTATGTAACAGGTCTTGATAACAAAACTTGGGATGCTGACAACATCGTAACTGGTCGTGCTGCTACAGAGGATCAATTGAAAGATGCGTTGGCAAACCAATCCAATGCAGGCCTTAAATTCGACGCTAACGTTGGTGGTACTAAGACTAATAAATTAGGCTCCACTGTCATCGTAAAAGGTGAAGGCACTGATGCAGACGCTAACTACAGCGGCGAAAATATTAAGACTTTCATCGACCAAGATAATACAACTGGCACTACAACGATTAATGTTAAATTGAACAAAAACCTTGTAGCCGATTCTATTAAGGTCAATAAAGACGGCAAAGACGGTAAAGATGGCGTATCCATTACAGGCCCTACAGGCGTAGCTGGTCAAGATGGCAACAATGGTAAGGTAGGCATCACAGGTGCTGACGGCAAAGATGCAGTTTCCATTTCCGGTAAAGACGGCGTTGGTCACATCGGCTTAACAGGTCCTGCTGGTACAAACGGCAAAGATGGCAAAAATGGCATCGATATTTCTGTGAAAAATGGTTACGATGATGCTGCCAAAGGTGTTAAGGGTGAAAAAGGCGTTGACGGTATAGACGGAATCACACGTATCGTGTATACTGATAAGACTGGTGAGCACCAAGTAGCCACTATGGACGACGGCATGTTGTACGGTGGCGACAGTGGCACTGTAATCAAGAAAAAACTTAACAACCAAGTAAATGTTAAGGGTGGTATTACAGACGCAGCGAAACTTTCCAATGACGATAATATTGGGGTAGTAGCTGATGGCACTGATACATTGATGCTTCGTCTTGCGAAAGACCTTAAAGGCCTAAATTCTGCTACTTTCAACAATGGTACAGATGGCAACACTGTTGTAAACGGTGGCGGTCTCACTATTAATGATGCAGCAGGTAATCCGTTGACGTCCGTTACTAAAGACGGCGTTGTGATTACAGATGGTCCATCTATGACTAAAGATGGTATCGACGCTAGTGATAAGAAAATCACTAACGTAGCTGACGGTATAATCGCAGCTGGCAGTAAAGATGCTGTAAATGGCGGTCAATTACATACAGCGGTAGAAGACCTTAAAACTAAAGGTTTCGGTTTAACTGCTGAAGATGGCGCTTCTGTTAAGAAATCCCTTGGTGATACTGTAACTGTGAAAGGTGACGGTACGAACATTACTACATCTGTAGATAATGGTGCTGTGAAAGTAGCATTGGCTAGAGATCTTAATGTAGATACTGTTACAGCAAACACAGTAACAACAGGCGACACTAAGATGGATACAAATGGTGTAACTATTAAAGACGGCGCCAATGAAGCGACTAAGTTGACTAAAGATGGCTTGCAAATCAACGATGGTGGTAACAAAGCGGTTACTATCGATAAAGATGGTTTGACTATCGAAAACGGTCCTAAGGTAACAAAAGACGGCATTAATGCTGGTGATAAGAAAATCACTAATGTAGAAGATGGTACAATTGCTGCCGGCAGCAAAGACGCTGTAAATGGCGGTCAATTGCATACTGCAATAGAAGACATCAAAGCACAAGGCTTCGGTCTTAAAGCAGAGGATGGTCAATCTGTGAAGAAACATCTTGGTGAAGTAATCGACCTCAAAGGCGACGGCAACATCAAGACTTCCGTAGATGGCACTGCGATTAAGATGTCCTTGAATGATACAATTACACTTGGCACAGATCCAGCAAAACAAGTTAAAGTTGATGGATCTACTGGTACGATTACTACGGGTAATGGCGCTAACCAAGTTACAATCGATGGCAGCACAGGTTCTGTTACAGCAGGTAACACTGTGAAAGCTGGCGATGTAATCATGGGTAACCAAAGCTCAGGTGGTCAAAATGGTAACTTTGTGACTGGTTTGGACAATAAAACATGGAATCCTAACAACCCTGTAGCTGTTACAGGTCGCGCGGCAACAGAAGATCAATTAAAAGCTGTTAACGACGACTTTAACGAAAAAGCTAAAAATGGTCGTGTATTCCAAGGTGACCAAGCTGGTAACGATGGTAAAGTTGTTCGCGGTTTAGGCGATACAATGAACCTAAAAGGTGGCGCTGATGTAAATCGTTTGAGTGACAACAATCTGGCTGTTATGAAGAACGCTGCAGGCGATGGCTATGATATCAAGTTGGCTAAGGACCTCAACCTAAAAGACGGTTCTACTACGTATACAAAAACTGTACCAGGAACTAATACTACAATTCCTTATACAGTAGATACAAAAGTAGATGGTGGTGGCATCACAATTACTCCATCCATCAACGGTCAACCTGTACCAGGTCACACTGTAAGTCTTACAGAAAATGGCTTAAACAATGGTAATAATACTATTACTAATGTAGCGCCAGGCATCAATGGCACTGATGCGGTTAACGTTAACCAATTGCGCAATGCTATGCATAGTGTAGATGGTAAAATCGCTGATGTTGGTGCAGCTAGCGCAGCCATGGCAGGTCTTAAACCATTGCAATATGATCCATTAGAACCTACACAAGTGTTGGCGGCTGTTGGCAACTATAAAGGTAGTACTGCTGCTGCTATTGGTATCGCTCACTATACAAATGAATCTACAATGCTTCATATGGGTGTTTCCTTAGGTGGTCATGATAATATGGTTAACGCTGGTGTATCTTATAAATTCGGTACATCTGACGCTAAAAAAGCAATTCCAGCGCGTTACAAAGCTGGCCCAATCAGCTCTGCTTATGTAATGCAAGATGAAGTAGCTGCATTGAAAGCTGAGAACTTACGCATGAAACAACGCGATGAGGAATTATCTGCTAAGTACGAACAAGTACAACGAGATAATGAAGAGATGAAAGCTCAAATTGCAATGCTTATGAAACAAGCTGGGTTAACCAAATAATCATTCACTTGAGAGTGTATTGAGTATTTAAAACATAGGAAAGCCGCCCTGGGGAGGGCGGCTTCCAATGAGGGGACTTATGAAACTAATTAAATTACTACCAGTTATGGCAATTGCTTCTGTATGTGTTGCTGGCCAAGTACATGCGGCACAAGATCCTTTGATGATGCCTGAACAACCTGCGGCTCCTTTGACTGCAGAACAACAAGAAATCTCTCTTGCTGTTCCTAGTGAAGAGGTAAAAGCTGTAGTATCTGAATTTGCAGCATTCCAATTGGGGATGAGCAATGCTTTAATCAAAGACGACAATCGCGTAATGTCTGGTCAACAACGTTATACTAATAACGTGTTGTACTATATGAATGTTCGTCGTGACTGGTACATTACAAGCCATCGCTATAAAAAAGACAGCTATGCTCGTGTAGCATTAGATCGCTTGTACTTAGATTACAAAGAATTCTTCGAAAATCACACAACTGTGTCTGACATGAATAAAGCTGAATATGAAAACCAAATCTTGGCAATTCTTGAAAAGAATACAGCTAACATGTCTAACGATGAATTGCGTTTCTACATGAACGAAATGGTAATCTACAGCTTACAACAAGCTATGCGCGATGGTAACAACCGCGTTAAACGCATCCGCTAATCGGTATAATTATAAATTTATATTTTTGAAAGAGGTAACGGTAAAAGCCGTTGCCTCTTTTAGTTTTTATGACTACATTATTTTAGGAAAATGTGAGTTAAATCACATAATAGTGGCCTTAATAGTACTATACTAATTCCATGACCTTATAGCTGTTTATATATAGGTAAGCCCTTACATACTATACATAAATTTACATAATAGTATTCAAGTATATGCAATTACTCCTAGATACAAAGCAATTACAATCCTTTTGGATACTATGTTCTCTCTCGCAAGCTATAGGTCGTACTAAAACAAATGGCCCCCGTAGGATTCATTCCTACGGGGGTTTGTTTTTAATTGTATTGGCTAATCTAGCCTTTATGAATTATTATTTATGTTATTTACATATTTTTTCGATAGCAGTATAATTTAATCGTAGTAATCATGAGGGTAATATGAAGGGGGAAGTATTTTGTAGTATAACAAGGGAGGCGTATGATTATGAATCACGCAAAGAAACTACAATTATTAGCAGTACTCGGAGTTTTGACTATATCTTCGGCAAGCTTGGTACAAGCAGCAGATATTCCTGTTGTTTCCTCTGGTGGTGCCACTTATAACATTGGTCTACAAGGTTGGTCATCTTTCACCAACTCAGACAATGTACATCTCGGTGGTCAAACTGGGGCGGCTAACAGCGATCCATATTCCCATACAGGAGATCCAAATGCAAAGGGTAATAATATCGCTATCGGTCGTCTTTCCTTGAATGGTTCTCAAGGCGGTGGCAATGTAGCATTAGGTGCTAAGAGCTTTGTAGGTGGTAAAGGTGACTATAACTTTTTAGGTAACTTTGCAGCAGGTTATAACTCAACAATTTCGGATACAATTGCGGTAGGTTATTTTGCAGGAGCTGGCTCTGAAGGTAATAAAAACGTATGGCTCGGTGCCTCTCAAGCAGGCGGTAGTAAGGGGAATAATACTGTATTAATCGGTTCTAACTCTACTGTAAATGGTGATTTTAACTATGGTATGGGCCATGGCGTTATCTTTAAAGGTGATAAGAACTCCGCTATTGGTGCATATAACAAGATTGAAGGCAACCAATCCGGCGCCTTTGGTGTAGGTACATATAATGTAGATACTGTTAAGGGGGATAACTCCTACAGTGTGGGTAATAATAACCAAGTCAGTGCGAATAATACATTCGTAGTGGGTAATAATGTGAAAACATCGCTAGATAATGCAGTTGTATTAGGTAATAATTCTACTGCTGAAAGTAGTGATGTAGTGAGCACTCCTAGTTATACTTATAATAATGGTGTTACTGAAAAATTCGCTGGTACGGCTCCTGTGTCTACTGTATCCGTTGGTGCAGCCGGTCAAGAACGCACCATTACTCATGTAGCGGCAGGTCGTATTACTGCGGACTCTACAGATGCAGTTAACGGATCCCAATTATATGGCACAAACCAACAAATTGATGTATTGCACCGCGATGTGCGCCACGTGGAAAAAGAATCCAACCGCGGTGATGCTCGTGCTGCAGCACTAGCTGCATTACATCCACTACAATTTGATCCAGACCACAAGGTTCAAGTTATGGGTGGCTATGGTCACTATAAAGGCGAAAATGCATTGGCTCTTGGCGTAGGTTACTATTCGAAAGAAAACCTACTCCTTACAGCAGGTACAACTGTAAGTGGTGATTTGATGACTAATGTAGGCGTATCCTATAAATTCGGTGAAAATAAAACGTTGCCTAAGATTTCCCCTGCATCCTATAACGCATTGGAACAACGGGTAGATACATTAGAAGCACAAAATAAAAAACTACAAGAAACAGTAGATATGCTTGTGCAAAAACTTAATGAAAAATAGAATCTAATATCTAATATTTAATATTCAGTGTAGTAATATAGAGTAAGCTTTAATATTGATAAAGGATATGAAAGAGGTAATAACATGGTTATTACCTCTTTTTATATACATATAATAGTAATATAATACGTTTCTAGTGACCTCTTATCTTGACATACATAAACATTATTCGATACACTAGTATATATTTCATTTGTTGTTCATGAATTTTAAATGTAGAGAGTAATGAAACGTATTGTGTGTATCGCCTTGAGCGCCCTATTGTGTTGTGTGGGTACAGCTGAGGCAGAAAAACAACAATTACATAATGATAAGGGCGTAGTGTCTGCAAAAACGGATACTCAAACAGAGCGCATGAAGGCCGCATCAGAGGGCTTTCACATTACGCCTGCTGCTACACCAGACCATGTGATTGGCCAAGGTGGGCCGCTCATCATGGATCGGCAAGATACTAAGACCGTGCAGTATAGCAATGTGGATGCAGTGAACCGCGCCATTAATGCGGTGGCTATGTCCAATGTATCTAATGCTATGTATGGTGCCAAAGGTAAGCCGTGGATGCGACGCACTACGCTGAGCTTTCAGTTTCAAGAAGGGTGGAAGCCGCTGTATTCTGCGGAGACTATTCAGCCTCTAGGTCATTACGATCATACCTCTCGTGATGTGTGGTTTACGCAGCAGCGTATTTCTCGCGCCTCTGATACGGGTACTACCCTTAACGTAGGTGTTGGGTACCGTCGTATTTCCAAGGACGACCGTCGTCTCTATGGGGTTCATCTATTCTATGACCATCGCTTCTTAAATCGTCACGATCGACTCAGTGCAGGTCTTGAATATATGTCTGGTGAAAGCGAGTTTCGTTTTAACTGGTATGGTTCTGCTTCCGATGAGCGTGTTTTGGATGCGAACCTACATACCTTAGAGCGAGTATCTAATGGTTATACCTTAGAATATGATAAAACCTTTAAAAATGCGCGTTGGGCTAGAGTCTATGTTGAAGGCTATCACTGGAACCAGGATCGACAAGCCGATAAGAATGGTTTGCGCATAGGCTCTGAGATGCAACTTACGCCGCGTGTATCTGTAGATATGGGATACAATAAACCGGAACATAGCTCTGGTGGTGCATATGGTAAAATTACGTTCCGTTTAGCGGGAGCTCCGATGGCTTGGTATGGTGGCAAGCATCGTTTAGAACAATCTGCAACGGTTCGCGATAAAATGCTCAACCTCGTAAGACGAACTAATACGGTTTTTGTTGAACAATAATTTTGATAACTGAATAGACAAATTGAATGGTCATGCCATTCCCTGCATTCATTTTATTTTAATGAAAATTAAATGAAAAACAACCTACTATTATTCCTATATAAGTGATATACTCTAGGTAAGGGAAACGTTAGTGTTCATATCAATTGTTTTTTAAGATAATGGCTTTTTATAAAAGCCATTATCTTATTATTTGATGCCGTGTGATCGCCCGTTCATCTTAGTTACTCTCCAACTATTTGATAATCTTTGTGTTGTGTTTACTTCAAAATCTCTCTCTTAATAACAAACCTATATCATGCGGCACCGGTAAGGGGTTCGCCTTCCTCTTACCAAAAAAAGGATAGTTAATTCTCATCGATTAACTATCCTTTTTATATTCTCTTAATAGATATATAAATTACTGTTTACAAAATTCGTATAAGTGCTACAATATTCATATAAGACTCATGAATAAAAAGTGAATTTTAATGCAAAGAGAGTATGATAGGTTTTGTGGTTTGTAAATGGAGGTTCTAAACTATGAACAAACGGAAACGTTTATTAACTTTGTTAATCAACGGTGTATTATTATCTAGTTTATGTGTTGTAGCGAGTGCAGCAGATACGGCAACGGGCGCAGGTTCTGGCGTAGCGTACGGCACAGGTAGCAATGCTCCAAAGGCTGAAAACGTGGCGATTGGTAAAGGGGCGTCTATTGGCTATTCTAACGGTGCTACTGCTGCGACAGGCGACATTGCTGTAGGTAGTGGTGCTAATATCAACAACTACGCTAGCCAAGGTGGTAGTGTGGCTATTGGTAAAAATGCAAAGATTGAAAATATGGCAGGCGGTGTAGAGGCTAGCTTTGCCTTAGGTCAAACAACATATAGTGGTAGTTGGTTCTCTTCTAGCAGAATTCCTGCGGATCCAACAAAGGTAGTAGGTAGCGTAGCTATTGGTGACAATACATTTGCTCGTACTGGTAGTACTATGATTGGTTCCCACAACTATAAAGGAGACCTTGGTGATACCACAGTAGATACAGCATCTACTCGTACATATGCATTGAATGCTTATGCCACTACAGTAGGTGCTAATAGCTTTAGTAATGGCGCTTTTACAACCAATACAGGTACCTATAATATTATCTCTAGTGAATATAATGGTGGCCGTTTGGCAAATCCTGTTAAGAATTTGGGATCCACTATTAATGGTTCCTTAAATAGCATTGAGTCTAAAACAGCTAATAGCTACTATTCTGGTGTTGCTAACAGTATTGTTGGTACAGCAAATAGAACGTTTAATTCTAATGGCTCTCTTATCATGGGTGCTGGCAACGAAATCACTAACTCTGTTAAATCTATTTCTGGAGCCCCAGATGATGGCGGTAATTCCGCTAAAGAATTAGCTGAGACATTGCGCACTGCTGTAAAAGATGCTAACGGCGGTGGCGCTACGATGGCCATCGGTGGTGGCAACAAGGCTGACTATACATTGCGTACATCAATGATTGGTATTAACAATACTGTAACAG
Organism: uncultured Veillonella sp.; assembly: GCA_902477915.1. Taxonomy (GTDB): domain Bacteria; phylum Bacillota; class Negativicutes; order Veillonellales; family Veillonellaceae; genus Veillonella. Next base: position 26,871 of record CABSJA010000001.1, on the reverse strand, counting down.
GTACGAATGGTGCTAAAAGTGCAGACAACCTTGTTATGGGTGTAGGTAATACTGCATCTAATGTACAGCATTTGACTGCTATTGGTTCTAAGAACACTGTATCTGATGCTAATAATACAGTTATCGTTGGTGATAACCGTAAGGTAACAGGTGCTAATAATTCTGTTATTATTGGCTCTAGCGATGCAGAAACTACTACAACTGTAAATGATGCAGTAGCTATTGGTCATAACACTGAAGTATCTGCTGAAGGCGGTGTAGCTCTTGGTAGTAAATCCAAAGCGACTGTAGCAGCTGGTGCAGCTGGTTATGATATCAGCACAAAAGCGGCATCTACTGATACAAGCTCCACATGGAAAGCCACAGCATCTGCTGTATCCGTTGGCGACGTAGCTAATGATGTAACACGTCAAATTACATCTGTTGCAGCTGGTACAAATGATACTGATGCGGTTAACGTAGCACAACTTAAAAAAGTAGAAACTAAAATCTCTACTGTTGAAGCAGATGCTAAAAAACATACTACTGTAGTAGCAGGTGATAATACAACTGTTACATCTGGCACTAATGCTAATGGTGGTGCTGAATATAAAGTAGCTGTTAATAAAGACTTAGTAGAAATGAGCTCTGCTAACTTCGGCAAAGCAACTGACGACGTTCGTGCTCGTATCGATAAAGACAGTGCTCGCTTCTTTAACGGTAGCGAAAATATCGGTGTTACACCTAAAGGTATCCAAATCGAAAACACAGATACATTAGAACAAGCGAACTTCACTAAATACGGTATGTATGCAAGTGAAGGTAGTAAAACTGTTTACTACACTACAAATGGTATCAGCGCAGGCGACCAAATCATCAATAATGTGAAAGCTGGTGTAGCAGATACTGATGCGGTTAACGTATCTCAACTTAAACGCGTACAAGATCAAATCGCAGCATCCACTCAAGTTACAACTGTAACAGCTGGTGACCACATCAAGGTTACACCAACTGTAAATGGTAATACTCACGACTATAAAGTATCTCTTGCTGATGATATTGCTGGCCAAATTACAAATAACACAACAAATATCAACAAAAATACAAATGATATCAAAAATATCAAAGGTGATTTATCTAAAATCGATAAACGTGTTGATAAATCTGTAGCAGGTGCAGCAGCGTTAGCAGCATTGCATCCACTTGATTTCGATCCAGATGCTAAATGGGACTTTGCTGCAGGCTATGGCCATTACCGCAGTGGTGATGCAGCAGCTATCGGCGCTTTCTACCGTCCTAATGAAGACGTACAACTTAGCGTAGGGTCTACTGTAGGCAGTGATGAAACAGTATTTAATGCTGGTTTATCTGTGAAAGTAGGGGCTCATAGCGGTGTATCTCGCTCTCGTGTAGCGATTGGTAAAGAAGTATTAGCTCTTAAGAAAACAGTAGCTGAACAAAATGCTCAAATTCAAAAATTGACTACATTGTTGAATGGTGTTGCTGGTACTAAGATGAAAGCCGATCACACAACATTGTTCCCAGATATCCCTACAAACCATTGGGCATATGAAGCGGTAAGCGATTTATCTCGTCGTGGTTTAGTAGAAGGCTATCCAGATGGCACATTCGGTGGTGACCGTATGTTAACACGTTATGAATTTGCTCAAATCGTATACCGTGCTATTCAAGACGGCGTAACAGTTAATGATCGCCTTGTAACAGAATTCAGCCCTGAAATGGCTTTGTTCCGTGTTGACACTGTAGCTAAAAATGCTAAAGGTGAACCAACAATCGAACGCGTTCGTGTTAATAAAAAATAAGGATACTATTAGTTTATAGTGTTCACACAACTTAATAAGTAGCTACTATGCCATACCTCAACTCCACCCCGAGGTCGCATAGTAGTGAATATAAAAAGGAGTAACTGATTATATCAGTTACTCCTTTTTGTTGTTATATTAGGCTCACTATTCTTTTTATTTGGCAAAATAACCTAGCGATTGGATGTGCGCGATGGACTCGTCTAAATATTGTTCAGAGGACACAATGTGTTTAGTGCCATCATCTTTTGTTCTTTCAACGGTCATGTTTTCGTTCATAGTATCAATCAATTCTTGACGAGATATTGGTTTTGCCATCAATTTCATGACGTAGGATAAGCCTTCATCTACTGAAAAGTCTATTTGGTTATACATATTGCCGAGGCACATGTATTGATAACCACCTTTTTCAACGAGGGTGGATACATAGTTGATAAAGTGTTCTGGAATATAGGTTTTGTTTTCCTCAAATGGTAATTGGTCATATTTTTTTGCATATGTGTTGATATGACCGACGATAGCAAGATGGAATAAACGTCTATACATAGCATCAGTATCGATTTCAGAATCAGGATGATGTTCTTCAATATGTTTCATAATATCCGCTACATTGAATGGTCGTTTTGTATCCATTAATTCTTGAATGCTAATGTGCATAACATTGGTCCACTCTGGAGGAACACCAGGCTCTTCATCTAATGCATTGTTGAAGTATAGTGTATCTAGTACTTTCTTCTCAACCCTTTCGTCATGGGAAATTTTATCTTCGTTGCTACACTTTGTTAATAGGGCCATGCGGAACTGAGTATCATACACATAATCGTAGTACTGTTCCTTATCAATGTAGCTATCTCTAGCTAATGTTCTAATATTATTTTCGACATTACTATCAAGCCATGTAATGAAGGAACGATTCAATGTTTCGTCACCGATGTAAGCGCAACCTTGCTCTTGCGCACGTTCAATAAATTCTGATACATATACAGGATCGTTAATAGCTTCTAAGTATTCGTGCCCAACGTAGTAATCGTTAGATTGGAGTACACGATTTATGTTTTTGATCTTATAATCAGAAATTTGTTGGGAACGTTCATCTAGCTTCATTGTTTCTGCAATGAGTTTTAATACATTTTTTGTGTAGACCGTACGCTCTTGTAATGAGTCGTTAGGTGCATGTTTTTCAGAATATAACATAATATCCCGCAATTGCTCTAACCGTTTCCAACCTGGATACGTATTATATGAAACATAGGCAATACCACGATCAGATAGGTTGCGACTGCAAATATTAAGGATTTTATCTTTTACCACATCAGGCACCCAAGACCAAATACCATGAACGATAATGTAATCGAAGGTACCGAATGTCTCATCAATATCCATGATATTTTTTTCTAATAAGGTAATATTTTTAAGCCCCATAGATTCAATTAATTCATTCCCATGTTTCACCTGTGTAGGGGATAGGTCGATGCCTGTGAAAGTTGCTGTTGGATTATATAGGGCTTGGGGTATGATATTTCCACCGCAAGAAGAGCCCAACTCTAATACGCGCGCGTCTTCAACTGGTACTGGGTCTAAGCCATAAATAAGAGCTTTTGCCATTAAAGATGTAATACATGTATTGGAAAATGGTTTTGATACGTATAGAAAATCGTCGTAAGATTCCTTTAGGTCGTTAATTTTAGATTGATCTACACTAGTAATGTGTTGTTTACTCATTAGAATATATCCCCTCTATAACTAATCTTCGGAAAATGCTCCTCATAATGATTTAGTATATCATAATTTTTATCAAAATCGGTCAAAAAATTCATAGTTATTTCATTTATAAGTTCGTATATGAAAAAAATGTGAAAGTGCCTTTAAAAGATTGTTGGATTATTATATTCATATTTTTCTATGATCCATATTTTATAGATAATATATAAATAGATGCCAAAATCGAGAAAAATCAATGAGATTAAATCAATTAAACGTTTATTTATAACTTGCATTAATATTGTTATCGAAAAAACTAGTACTGCATAGAGAAAAATAGATTATATTTTATAAAATACGTATAAAACACCGAAAAAATGAGTAAAAAAACACTCATATATTAAATTTTGTTTAACAAAATAAAGGTTCTGACAACAAACCTTGCTGTTTATGATAAAAACATGAAGAAAACTATTTACAACATTTTCGATATATGATATTCTGTTCATGACACAAAATGAAAGAAATATGAAAGATACTCAGAAAGGCGTAAAGGTATGGGAAATTTAGGCTTTTCGTTCTTTTGTATTTAAATGATTTAATTATAAGGATTGTAATTGTGTCTAGTTAAGAAAGGGGTTCATAGTAATATGAATAAAATCTTTAAAGTTGTTTGGAGCAAAACTAAAGAGTGCTACGTAGTAGTTTCCGAAGTTGCAAAAAACAATGGTGGTAAGAAAAAAGCTCTTGCTAGCGTATTAGCTGGTTTGGCTATGGTAGCTGCTACAGCAGGTACACCGGTGCATGCTGATGTTGGGTTGGGAGGCAGTTCAGTTAATATTTCACCGAATGGCACATATAATGGTTCTAACTCTGTGACTCCAAACTCTATTGTAGTTGGTTACCAAAATAGAACAACTGGTGGTAGTGGTAACGGTCATGTTATTTATGGTGCTAACAATGTGGCGAATCAAGATTCATCTATGGCTCTTGGTAACCAAAACGTAGCAACTGGTCCTGCTGCATCTGCAATTGGCGTAGGATCTCAGGCAACTGGTAGAAATACAATTGCAGTAGGTAATGTGGCAAAAGCTAGTAATACAGATAATATCGCTATTGGTACATATTCTGAAGCATTAACTAGTGGTCAAGATGCATATGCTCTTGCAGTGGGTTCTTATTCAAAAGCTAATGCTCATATGGCAGTTGGTATTGGTGCAATTGCTAAGGCAACAGGTAGTGAATCTACAGCAGTTGGTGCTGGTTCTACAGCAAGCGGTGCTAATTCTACTGCTCTTGGTGCTCGTAATACTGCATCTGGTCTTCGCTCTGTTGCTATTGGTAAAGATAATAATGCTACTGCAGAAGATACTATTGCAATGGGTAAAGCCAATACTGCAGCCGTTGGTGGTGCTGTAGCTATTGGTATGGATAACGTTGCAAATTCTACATTAAATGGTGGCCGTGCTGAAGGTAACTCCATGGTTGCAATTGGTAAAGCGAATAAAGCGACCAAAGAAGATACTGTAGCAGTTGGTCGTGAAAATACTGCATCAGGTAATGTTTCTGTTGCAATTGGTGCTCGTACTGAAGCAACAAATTCTGGGTCTATTGCAATTGCTGGTAATGGTGATGGTTATAAAACTACATCTACTGGCTTTGGCTCCATTGCGATTGGTATGCAATCTAATTCCACTGGCACTGCTTCTACTGCAGTGGGTGGTGTTGCGCAAGCAACTGCTAAAGGTGCCTCTGCCCTTGGCTATAAAGCAAATGCTACTGCTGAAAGTGCGACTGCATTAGGTCAAGAATCTGTTGCATCTGTAAAAGATGGCGTTGCTCTTGGTTCTCAGTCTAAAGCAACTGTAGATAAAGGTGTTAAAGGCTTTAACCCTGCAGAAACTCGTACAAATAAATATTCTGGTTTAGCTAGTACTGCACAAACATCCACATTGGCAGCTGTTTCCGTAGGTGATGGTGCTACTGCAACTCGTCAAATTACAGGTCTTGCTGCAGGTACTAATGATACTGATGCAGTTAACGTAGCTCAATTGAGAAGTGTTAACTTGAAATACGCTGGTGACACTGGCAATGGCGATGTATTGTTAGATGATGGTACATTGAAAATTAAAGGTGATGATCCTACATTTATTTCTACATCTGCTGATAAAAATGGTGTTACAGTAAAAGCTAAAATAGGTGCTGATATTACTAATACTAATGGTAAAGCAGTAGCGCCTACTACAAACGGCATTGCTACAACTGACAATGTTGCAAAAGCAATCAACGAATCTGGTTGGAACGTAGTTTCCTCCAATAACGGTGGTAGTGTAACAGGTACTCAAGCATCCAAAAAAGTAAGCCCTGGCGATACTGTAACATTGAGTGCTGGTAAAAACATTGTATTAGATCAAACTGATAAACAATTCACATACTCCTTGAACAAGAACGTTGACTTGACTAAAGATGGTTCTTTAACAATTGGTGATACTAAAGTTAACAACGATGGCTTAACAATCACAGGTGGCCCATCTGTTACAAAAACTGGTATCGATGCTGGTAATAAAAACATTACTAATGTAAAAGCTGGTGTAAACGATACTGATGCAGTTAACGTAAAACAATTAAAAGACGCTAAAACTAAACTTGTAGATGGTAAAAATACTAAAGTTACTGGTGAAGGTACTCAAGACGATCCATACAAAGTTAATGTAGAAGGCGACTTGAAAGGTATTACATCCATTTCCAATACTGACAATGGTCCTAAAATGACAATTGGTGGTAACTCTATCAATATCACTGGCGGCCCACTTAACATGGGTGGTAGCAAAATCACTAACCTAGCTCCTGGTACAGATGATACTGATGCAGTTAACTACAGCCAAATTAAAGGCTTGAGAACTGAAGTTAAAGCTGGTAACGGCGTAACTGTAGCTAAATCTCAAGGTACTGATGGTCATGACATCTATACAGTAAGCTCCACTGGTGCTACTGGTAACACTGATCCTTCTAAAGTTGAAGCTGGTAAAAATACTACTGTAACAGGTGACGGCACAGCAGCTACTCCTTACAAAGTAAACGTAGAAGGCGACTTGACTGATATCTCCTCCATCACAAATGGTGCTGGTTCTGGTAAAATCTCCTTCGCTGGTGATCAAGTTGTAAAAGTTGAAGGCGACAACCCTATTTCCTTAGATGGTAAAGGTGGTTATGTAACTGGCTTACAAAACAAAGATTGGGATATTACTAACCCAACTGTTGTTTCCGGTCGTGCAGCAACTGAAGACCAATTGAAAAAAGTAAGCGATGGCTTCAACAACACAGTTAAATTGGCTGGTAACACTGGCAACACAGATACTCAAAAATTGAGCCAAACTGGTGGTTTAAGCTTCGGTGTAGTTGGTGCTAATAACGGTCAATACATCAAAACAACTGCTTCTGGTACAGATGTAGTAGCTGATTTGTCCGATGATGCAAAAGCTAAATTGAACCATACCTTTGAAGTAGCTCCTGGTTCTAATAATGTAACAGTAACTAAAGATACAACTGATCCTAATAAAACAGTTTATAAAGTAGCTGTTGCTAATACTCCAGCAGCTGGTGCTTCTTCTACTGAAAGTGTAGTTAAAAAAGCAGCTGCAACTGGCGATACTAACTTGGCTGACATTGCTGTTGAAAACGGTAAAAACTCTGGTGATCCAGATGCTCAATACTCCGTTAATGTTTCCCGTAATGCAGTTAAAGATGCAGCTCGTGAAGCAGTAACAGTTAACAACGGTGGTACAACTACTGGTGGTAACTACACAGCTGATGCAGATAACCCTATCACTGTTAACCCTGTGAAAGATGATGCAAACCATAACACTACATACGAAGTGAAATTCGATGGTGAAAAAGCAGCTAAACAAATTCCTTTGACATATAAAGCTAATGGTACTGGTGACCAAAAAGTTAAATTGGACAAAGGTCTAAACTTCACTAATGGTTCCAACACAACAGCTTCCGTAGCTGCTGATGGTGTAGTTAAATACGACTTGAACAAAGACGTTGATTTGACTAAAAATGGTTCCTTAACAATTGGTGATACTAAAGTTAACAACGATGGTGTAACAATCACTGGTGGCCCATCCGTTACTAAAACTGGTATTGATGCTGGTAACAAACAAATCACTAATGTAGCTCCTGCAGTTAACGGTACTGATGCAGTTAACCTCGATCAATTGAAAGCAGCTCGTACAGTTGTTACATCTAATGATAAATCTGTAACAATCAATAAAACAGAAAATGGCAATCAAGTAACATATGACTTACATGTAAATGCAGCTGCTGGTACAGCATCCACTTGGAACATCGCTTCCGATAAAGTGTCTGGCACAGAAGGTACTGTTGCAGCAGGTTCCAATGCAGCTCAAAACATTGCTGATGGTAAAACAGTAACAATGCAAGCAGGTAAAAACTTGACTGTAAACCAAACTAACGATGGTAACGGTAATGCTTCTGTTGCATTTGCTCTTGATAAAGACCTTAAAGATCTTGACAGCGTAACAACTGGTAAAACAATTACTAAAGAAATTACGTTGAAAGATCCTAGTGGTACTGGTGAAACTGTCATTAAGAAAGATGGCGACCGCATTACATACACTAACGATGGTGGTACTACAGTTCATAAAGTTGCTAATCTTAAAGATGAAAAACACATTACAGCAACAACTGCAGGCAATGAGTATACAGTAGATAACGATGGCAATGTTACTATGACGTATACAGATGGTAATGGTGACTTGGTAACAGGTGAAAAAGCTGTTATTAAAGGCGTTGCTAAAAACGATCTTTCCAACATCAATAATGCTGGCAAGAATGTAATCACTGGTCTTGGCACAATCGTTAAAGGTGGCGAAAATGTTAACGTAACTGTAGCATCTGATGCTACTACTGGCCAAAAAACTTACACTGTAAATGCTGTAACTCCAGCTGTTTACACTAAAGCTGATGGCACTAAAGTGGTTAAACGCCCAGATGGTACTTTCACAACTAATGTTGATGGTGCTCCTGGTAATGATGTTCCTGCAAGTGATGTTATCGTATCCATCCAAGATGCAGCAGGCAATACAACTGGTGGTAACTCCATTGTTAATAATGTTGGCTCTGCTATTAAAAATCAAACAGGCGCAGATTACTTAACTAAATTGGATACAGCTAATGGCTTGACTCCAAATGCAGCTGTTAACGTATCTGACTTGAAATCTACAGCTGATGCTTTACGTGCAAATGAACTTCACATTGCTCCTACAGCAGTTAAAGCTGGTAGCACTGAAGCTAAAGGCGGCGTAGTAAGCGGTACTGAAAACGTATACAAATACGATGCAGCTACTAAGAAAGTTACATTGACATACAACGATGGCAAAGGTACTGCAGTATCTGATACTAAAGCAGTTATCGACTTCTCCGACTTGAACATTCCTGCAGCTGGTAATAACTACGGTTTCAAAGCTAATGCAATTGCTGGTGATGGTAAATTAGATGGTGCAGCAACTGCAACAGCTGTTGAAAATGGTGGCACTGTAAACTTCGGTGCAGGTAAAAACTTGACTGTAAAACAAACTGTTGATGCAGCCAATAAAACTCAAACTTATACTTACAGCCTAGACAAAGATTTAACTAACTTGGATAAAGTAGTTGTTAATGGTAAAGATGGTCAAGCAGGTAAAGATGGCGTAACTATTGTTGGACCTCAAGGTGCTACAGGTGCTCCTGGCCTTCCTGGTACAAATGGTATCGATGGTAAAGTTGGTATTTCTGGTAAAGACGGTAAAGATGCAGTATCTATCTCCGGTAAAGATGGCGTAGGTCACATTGGCTTAACTGGCCCTGCTGGTAAAGATGGTAAAAATGCAACTGCTGATATTACTGTTAAAGAAGGTAAAGCTGGCGTTGACGGTAAAGACGGTGTTGATGGTATCACTCGTATCTTCTACAACGATAAAGACGGCAACGAACATCAAGTAGCAACTCATGATGATGGTATGAAGTTTGCTGGTGACGATGGTCAAACAGATGATACTAAAGTTCTTAAGAAACATCTTAACAATGTAGTAGATATCGTTGGTGGTGCTGATAAAAATAAATTGACTACTAACGATAACATTGGTGTTAACAATGTTAATGGCAAATTGAAAGTTCAATTGGCTAAAAATGTTGATTTGGATGCTGATGGTTCCTTGACTACTGGTAATACAAAAGTTGATAACAACGGTGTTACAATCACTGCTCCTGCAGGTGGTACTACTACTGATGTTAAGTTGACTAACACTGGTTTAGATAATGGCGGTAACAAAATTGTTAACGTTAAAGCTGGTGAAAACGATACTGATGCAGTAAACTTGAAACAATTGAAAGACAAAGTTACAACTGTTGAGTCTTCCGATAGCTCCATCAAAGTAGTAGACAAAAACGTTGCTGGTCAACCTGGTTATGATGCAGCTAAAGGTCACCAATATGACATCACTATCAATAACCAAACTGTAGTTGAAAAAGCTCAAACTCCAGTTGTTTATACTAATAAAGATGGCGACAAACTTTACAAAATTGTAGATCCTGCTACTGGTAATGTTACATTCAATACTAAGCCTGATGGTACTGGTACAACAGTTCAACCTGCTGATGTAATTGCATCCATGAATAATGGTGGTGATTCCACAACAACTCCTATGAAGTTGAACAATGTAGGTTCCACTATTGCTGATCAAGCTGGTAACACTTACTTAGACAAAATTGATGCAGCAGCTGCTGACAACAAAACTAAGAACGGTGCAGTAAACGTAACTGACCTTAAAAATACAGCTGACGCATTGATTGAAAAAGGCTTGAAATTTGATGCTAATGCTGGTGGTGTGAAAACTAACAAACTTGGTTCCACTGTGAAAATCCAAGGTGAAGGTGCTAAAGCTGATACTGAATATAGCGGTGAAAACGTTAAGACTATCATCTCTCAAGATACTGACGGCAACACAACAATCGACGTTAAACTTGATAAAAACCTTAAAGCTGACAGCGTAGTTGTTGGTAAAGATGGTAAAGACGGCGTTGATGGTAAAATCGGTGTTAACGGTAAAGACGGCGCATCTGTTGTACTCAACGGTAAAGATGGCTCTATCGGCTTGACTGGTCCTAAGGGTGCTGACGGTAAAGATGGCGCAAGTGCTAAGATTTCCGTTAAAGACGGTGTTCCTGGTGTTGACGGCCAACCTGGTGATAAATTGACTCGTATCGTATACGAAGACAAAGATGGCAACACACATGAAGTTGCAACTCACGACGATGGCATGAAGTTCGCTGGTGACAACGGCCAAACTAACCAAGATACTAACCCTAATGTTATTAAGAAACATCTTAACAACGTTGTAGATATCGTTGGTGGTGCGGACAGCTCTAAATTGACTGACAACAACATTGGTGTAAATGCTGATGGCGGTAAATTGAAAGTTCAATTGGCTAAAGACATTGATCTTACTAAAGATGGTTCCGTTAAAATCGGTGACACTACTGTTAACAACGATGGTTTGACAATCACTGGTGGCCCATCTGTTAAGAAAGATGGCATTAATGCTGGCGATAAGAAAATCACAGGCGTTAAAGCTGGTGAAGCTGATACAGATGCAGTAAACGTTAAACAATTGAAAGATAAAGTTACAACTGTTGAATCTTCTGATGGTACTATCTCTGTAACTGACAAAAATGATCCTACATCTGCAACTTATGATGCAGCTAAAGGTCACCAATATGACATTAAGATCAATAACCAAGGTGTTGTAAACAATGCTCAAATTCCAGTGGTATACACTAAACAAGATGGCACTAAAGTTTACAAACAACCAGATGGTACTTTCAATACAGCTAAAGATGGTTCTGGTACTGTCGTAGCACCTAATGAAGTAATCGCTTCCATGAATAGTGCTGGTGACTCTACTACAGCTCCTACTAAGTTGAACAACGTTGGTTCTTCCATCGCTGATAAAGCTGGTAATACATTCTTAGATAAGATTGATGCAGCTGCTGGTGACAATACTACTAAGAACGGTGCTGTAAATGTATCTGACCTTAAAAATACTGCTGATGCAATCGGCAACAAAGGTTTGAACTTCGGTACACAATCTACTGATGTAATCCACAAAAACTTGGGTGAAAAACTTGAAATCGTAGGCGAAGGCACTAAAGCTGATGACAACTACAGCGGTTCCAACATCAAAACTATGACTAAAGATGGTAAAGTTGTGATCGGTCTTGATAAAGATCTTAACGGCTTGAACTCCATTAGCGTTCCTGGTAAAAATGGCGTTGATGGTAAAGATGGTGTATCCATCTCCGGTAAAGACGGTGCTAACGGTATCGACGGTAAAGTTTCCATCGGTAAAGATGGTAAAGACGCTGTATCCATTGCTGGTAAAGACGGCGTAGGTCACATTGGCTTGACTGGTCCTAAAGGTGCTGACGGTAGCAACGGTAAATCTGTTGATATCTCCACTAACGACGGTAAACAAACATTAGTGAACCCAGAAAATGGCACTGATAAATCTCAACGTATCGTTTACACTCCACAAGATAAAGACGGCAACCCTATTAAAGGCGCTGACGGCAAAGATATCGTACGTGAAGTGGCAACTATGGATGATGGTTTGAAATTCACAGGTAACAACACTGGTACTGAAAACAAACATGCGTTGAATACGCTTGTTAAAGTTCAAGGTGAAGGTGTGACTGCAGCTCAATCCACTGCATTCCAATCCGCTGCTGGTAACATCAACGTAGTAGCTGATGGTAACGATACATTAACAGTTAAATTGAACAAAGACCTTAAAGGTATCAACTCCATCAAGAATAGCGACAATGGTCCTGCATTGAACTTCAACGCTGGTGACCTTTCCGTAACTGGTGGTAACCTCAACATGGGTGGTAACAAAATTACTAACCTTGGTAAAGGTACTAACGATACAGATGCGGTTAACTTGAAACAATTGAAAGATTCCCGTACAATCGTTAAATCTACTGATGGTACTGTAGGTGTTCATGAATCTGAAACTACAGATGGCGCTAAAGTATACGACTTGACTACTGGTGCAAGCCCTCGTTTCGATGAGTTAACTGATGAAATCGGCCGTGTAGGTGCACAAGGTGCAGCTCTTGCAGCATTGAAACCTATCCAATACGATCCATTAGAACCAACTCAAATCATGGCTGGTTATGGTAACTACCGTGGTAACTCCGCTATTGCAATGGGCGTTGCTCACTACAAAAACGAGTCCACAATGATGCATGCTGGCTTGGCATGGGCTGGTGGTTCCCGTCACATGATGGCAAACGCTGGTGTAACTTGGAAAGTTGGCAACCGTGATAGCGAAGCTGCTGTAGCAGATCGTTACCGCAAAGGCCCTATCAGCTCTGCTTATGCAATGCAACAAGAAATGGCTTCCGTTAAAGCACAAAACGCTGGATTAAAAACAGAAGTATCTGATTTGAAAGCTGAAAACGAACAAATGAAAGCTCAAATTGCTGCTATGATGGCAAAACTTGGTATGTAATCATTTGTGAGTGTAAGAACTGAATGAACAAAGGAAGGTATGCGCTACCTAGCGTAGCGCTTACCTCTCCCTATTGTTTATGAAAGCAGTGCTTTTAAATATGAACGTGTAAACGCGTGAGAGATACTTTCACCATAATCTAACGATAGAAAAGAGGAATATAGAATGAAAAAATCTACATTACTTGCTTGTGCAGCGGCTCTTGTTATTTCTACAGGCGTTGTAGGTGCACAATCCGCTCCAACATATGACGATAATTTGATCTTACCTAATCCTGTATCTGCTCCAGCATTGGGCAATGTAGTATTGGTACCTGTGGCTAGTCCACAAACAGTGTCTGCTGTTCATGACTATGTGAAAGCTTGGCAAAATGCGGAAATCAACATCGCAAAAGCTAAAGTAAAATACGAAAACCATGAACGTATGACTAAAGCTGAAAAAATCTGGTTACATTCCTATGATAAACATAATTACGCTGACTACTTCCGTACACACTCTATCGGCCGTGTACATGGTCAAGAAGTGTTCTTGAACTGGAATGGTGAAAACCGTAATAAAAACGAATACGAATATTTCGAAATGCCTAAATACAATGAAAAAGATGGCTTCACTAACAGCTATGGTTACAATGTATTGCGCGGCATGGTAGATCAAATCAACGAAATCGTTCAAAAACAAAAAGAAGTTGGCGGTCCTATGACTGACGACGAAGCTCAAGCATTGGAAGATGCTATTTTGGACGTAATGGCTAAAGAACAAGAACATGTATCTAACGAAGAACTTCGTCACTACATGAACGAAACAATTTGGTTCGCAGCTAAACAAACAGTTAAAAATAAAGCTAGTGAAGAACCTAAAATGGAAGATGAACACACTGTAGATCTTCGCGAAGCAATCAATCGTCCAGCTAACCAAGAAACTAAAAAAGTAGACTTGCGCGCTGCGATTCAATAATAAGGTTTGTAAATTTAACTATAAATCATTAATACACTGAGAGCTCGGCATAAACGATATACAATGAATTAGGAAGATGATGTGTGACGCACAGTGTATATAATGAACAACTACATATGGCCCTCATACGGCGATAGCTTGGGGGCCTTGTTGTACCCTGGACCCCGACTAGGGCACACAATCCTTATGCAAAACGACGCCATCCGAAAGGATGGCGTTGTTTTTTTGCGTTTATGGATTGTTTTCTATACTTACATGATCCAATAATTATGTAAATGTAAACAATTATAAAATAATAGACCGATTATATTAACTACCTTTTTCTAAACGTTTATGAAGAAACGCTTGTTTGCTGTATTTAAACTTCATCTAATTTAGAATGTTTATATATCTAAGATGAAGATGATCTTGTATAAGATATTCAAATATAATGTAAATATAAACTGGAGCAACCCGTTTTATACTCTTATATATATAATGTATTATATTATATATAATACATCTATAAAGAAAAGCCTTATTTTATGCGTATGTGTAGATATTTCCTCATATCTAGAAAATTCGGTTTATCTTGTTTAGAAATATAAAATTTATTTTAATTATTTCAGGAATTTCTATTTACAATTAGTTTATAAATTGTTATTATATTAATATCTTAATGAATAGTATGTGAACGTGTGTCATAAACAATTCATGAAACAAAAAATGTATATAAGGCATTTAGTGTTTTCTTTATAAGAGAGAAAGGGGTTCATAGTTTCTATGAATAAGGTTTTTAAAGTCGTTTATAGCAAATCTAAAGGCTGCTATGTAGTAGTACCTGAAACTGCTAAAAATAATAACGGCAAGAAAAAAGTATTAGCTAGCGTATTGGCTGGCTTGGCTGTGGCTGGTGCTATGGGTGGCATTGCTCCTCTAGAAGCACAAGCAGGTTATGATACTGGTAATAGTCATGTTAATATTTGGGCTGATACAAAACCAGGATTCAATGGTAGTAATTATAATGTAGGTCAAAACTCCATCGTTGTAGGTTACCAAAATACTACAGATAATGTAGCTGGTAATGATGGTAAAGTAGCTATCGGTGCTAAAAATACATCAACAAATAACGCAACTACTGCAGTAGGTAATAGAAATACGGCTACAGGCGGTGCTGCTACAGCTGTTGGTGCTGGTAATAACGCTTCTGGTGCGGCTTCCTTGGCCGTAGGTAACGTAAGTAATGCAAATGCTAAGTCTGCTGTTGCTGTTGGTTCTTATAACAACGTTAACTATACAAAAGGTTCCTGGGAAACAACACCAAAACAAGCTGGGGAATACTCCACAGTAATTGGTAACTATTCTAGCGCTACTGGTACAAGTGCATCTGCTATGGGTGTATATACTAATGCTACTGGTGCAGGTTCTTTTGCTGCTGGTTATAACAACAATGCAAATGGTCAAAACTCCGTTGCTATTGGTTCTGAAAATACATCCCATGTAGCAGACACAATCACATTAGGTCAATTTAATAATGCTAAAACAATGGGTGGTATCTCCATTGGTAAAAATAACTTGACTGACTCTGCGGATGGTAATCGCGGTGATGTACGTAGAAATCATGAAAACTCCCAAATTGCTATTGGCCGTGATAATAAAGCGACAGAGTTAGATACTATTGCAATCGGTCGTGAAACAACAGCATCTGGATCTGGTGCTACTGTAATCGGTGCTCGTGCAGAAGCTACTGGTAACAATGCTATTGCTATCGGTCAAAGTGGTGAAGGTTCTCCTAAAGTAATTGCTAAGGGTGTAAACTCCATTGCTATCGGTATGCAATCTCAAACTGAAGGTGAATCTGGTGTAGCTGTAGGTGCTGGTACTCGTGCAAATGGCCAATATGGTGTTGCTGTAGGTCATATAGCTAAAGCTAATGTAACTAGAGGTACTGCTCTTGGTGATGTAGCAGAAGCTACTATTGCTGAAGGCGTAGCTCTTGGTGCTTCTTCTGTTACAACAACAGATAAAGGTGTTGTAGGTTACAACCCATCTGATTTACATAACCGTAAATACACTAACTTACAAGGTAATGTACAAAAAGCTACTACAGCTGCTGTATCTATCGGTAATGGTAGTACATTAACTCGTCAGTTGACTGGTCTTGCTGCTGGTACTGCAGACACTGATGCTGTTAACGTAGCTCAATTGAAAAACGTTGGTGTTGCTGTAACTGGTAACACTGGTTCTAGTGACTTCTTGACTGACGGCGGTAAATTGAACGTTCGTGGTGAAGGTCGTGTATCTGTAGCTGCTAGCGATGATGGTGCTAAGGATTCCAAATTAACTTTGAAATTCGATGACACTAACTTGGTAAAAGCTGGTAGAAATGTAACTGTTGATACATCTGTGAAAGACGGTAAAACTACTTACACAATCAACGCTGCTGATACTGCTGCTAAATATGACTTCTTAACAAATGCTAAAGCTAACGGTGGTAAATTAGATGGTACTGCTACAGCAACTAAAGTTGAAAGCGGTCAAACTGTTAACTATGCAGCTGGTAAGAACTTAACAGTTAAACAAGACATTAACCAATCCATTGGTGAACAAACATATACATACTCTTTGAATAGCGATCTTGGTGGCATTACTTCCATTACTAACAATGGTGGCCCTACAATGCACTTTGGTGGTGACAACATCAGCATCACTGGTGGTAACCTAGATCTTGGTGGTAACAATATTACTAACCTTAAATCTGGTGGCGATGTAATTAATAATGCTGCTAATATTGGCGATGTTGTTCGTATTTCTAAAGCGAATGACTTGCACGTGGCTCCTACA
Source organism: uncultured Veillonella sp. (assembly GCA_902477915.1). Lineage (GTDB taxonomy): Bacteria > Bacillota > Negativicutes > Veillonellales > Veillonellaceae > Veillonella. The sequence continues at coordinate 10,016 of CABSJA010000001.1, read as the reverse complement.
GCAGGCACAAACAATAACGTAGCTGAATATACTGTAGACGCTAACAAAAAAGTTACATTAACATACCAAGATGGTAATGGTAAAACTGTAAATGGCCCTAAAGCAGTTATCGACTTGAGCGGTTTGAAAACTGGCGATATGAGCTCCTTCAACGTTAAATCTTCTGCTACAGAAGGTAAGGTTGCACAAGGTTCCGCTGGCGTTCAAGAAATCAAAGACGGTAAAACTGTTGAAATGCAAGCCGGCAAAAACATGACCATCAAACAAACCAACAAAGATGGTAATGCACAAGTTGAATTTGCATTAAATAAAAATGTTGATTTGACTCCAGATGGTTCTTTAAAAATCGGTGATACAAACATTACAGATAATGGTTTGACTATCAATGGTGGCCCTTCCATTACAAAAACTGGTATCAACGCTGGCGATTTGAATATTACAAATGTAAAAGCTGGTGTAAACGATAATGATGCTGTTAATGTTAGCCAATTGAAGCAAGTTCGTGCTGACGAACGTCATATCAAACCAGGTGAATACGCAGTTGATAACAACGGCAAAGTAACAATGACTTACCTTGATGGTAACAACAAAGACGTTCCTAACGAAACTGCTGTTATCACAGGTATTGCTAAACAAGATCTTTCCAACATCAACAATGGTGGTAAGACTGTAATTAAAAACCTTGCTAAAGAAGCTATCGACATGGAAAACGGTAAGAACACAACTGCTTCTCACCGTGACGTAAATGGCGTTAAAACTTTCAAAGTAGACGTTGAAGGTGATTTAACTGACATTACATCCATCACAAACAAAGATGGCGACGGCAAAGTTGTATTCGGTGGTAACCAAACTGTAAACGTAGCAGGCGATCACAACATTAACTTGAATGCTAAAGTTGGTGATATCACTGGTTTAACTAACGTAACTTTGGATGCTCCTGACTTCGCTAAAAAAGGTCGTGCTGCTACTGAAGAACAATTGAAAATTGTAAATAACGGTTTCAATAACACAGTTGGTTTGACTGGTAACACAGGCGCTACTGATCTTCAAAAATTGAACAAACAAGGCGGCTTGAGCTTCGGCGTTGTAGGTGCTAACAATGGTGAGTACATTAAAACAACTGCTTCTGGTTCCAATGTAGTAGCTGACTTGTCCGACAACGCTAAAAATAAATTGAACAGCACTGTTGTAGTAGAAGGTAAAAATGCTGCGAAAGTAACAAGCAATGTAATTCAAAATGCAGATGGCAGCACAAAAACTGTATATACTGTAGATGTTAACAACGTAAAACCTACTGCAGCTTCTACTGAAAAAGTACAAGCTAAAGCAGATGTAGCTGGTTCTAGCGACAAAAACATCGCTAAAGTTGCACCTAAAGCTGGTGAAAACTTCGGTGATGCAGGCGCAACTTACGAAGTAAACGTATCCCGTAACGACGTAAAAGACGCAGCTCGTGAAGCAGTAACTGTAAATACTACAAACACAACTAACAACCCTATCACTGTTACACCTGTACAAGATGAAGCAAATCATAACACTACATACCAAGTAACATTCGATGGCAACAAAGCTGCTAAACAAATTCCTTTGACTTACAAAGCGAATGGCACAAACGAACAAAAAGTTACATTGGATAAAGGTTTGAACTTCACAAACGGTAAAAACACAACAGCTTCTGTAGATGCTGAAGGCGTTGTTAAATACGATGTGAATAAAGATTTAGTTAATATCAATTCCATTTCCAATACTACAAATGGTCCAAAAATGGAATTTGGTCCTAACTCCATTAACATCACAAATGGCCCTATCAACATGGGTGACCAAAACATCACTAACCTTAAATCTGGTGGCGATGTGATCAATAACGCTGCTAACATTGGCGACGTAAAACGTATTTCTAAAGCTAACGACTTGCACATTGCTCCAACATCTTCTGACCGTCAAGGTGAAACTACTACATCTTACGCTTACGATGCAGCAAGCAAATCTGTAACATTGAAATATAACGATGGTAACGGTGCTAACCAATCTGGTACAGTGGCGAAAATCGACTTGTCCGGTTTGGCTGATCAAATCAAAGATGGTTACTCCTTCTCCACTGACGCTAAAGGCAATGTAGTTGGTAACCATGCTGTTACACCTGTTGGCAATGGTAAAACTGTTTCCTATGCTGCAGGCGATAACTTGACTGTAAAACAAGATATCGATGCTGCAACTGGCGAACACACTTACACATATGCATTGTCCAACAACATCGACTTGACTCCAAATGGTTCCTTGAAAATTGGCGACACTATTCTTAATAATGGTGGCTTAACAATTACAGGTGGCCCATCCGTTACTAAAACTGGTATCAACGCTGGTAACTTGAACATTACTAATGTGAAAGCTGGTGTAAACGATACTGATGCAGTTAACGTAAAACAATTGAAAGATGCTCGTACAGTAGTAACTTCTAACGATAACTCCGTAACAGTTAATAAAACTGAAAACGGTAACCAAGTTACTTATGACTTGCATGTAGCTCCAGGTGCTGCACAATCCGTATGGAATGTGAAATCCACTGGTAATACAACTGCTGATTCTGAAACAGCTGCAAAAACTATCACTGATGGTAAAACAGTTGAAATGGCAGCAGGTAAAAACTTGACTGTTAAACAAACTAGCAACAACGACGGTGCTAAAGTTGAATTCGGTTTAGCTGGTGACTTGACTAACATCAAGACTATTAAAAACGAAGGCCCTGCTACTTTCACAATCGGCGGCAACGAATTCAAATTCGATGGCGGCAATGTGAACATGGGTGACAACAACATCACTAACCTTAAATCTGGTGGCGATGTGATCAATAACGCTGCTAACATTGGCGACGTTAAACGTATCTCCAAAGCTAACGACATTCATGTCAAAGACAAAACATACACAGTGAACGCTGATAAAACAGTTACATTGGAATATGTTGATGGCAATGATAATACAGTGAACAAAACAGCTAAGATCGACTTGAGCAACTTGCCTACAGGCGATAAAGCTGCTGTTGAAAGCGTAGTTAAAAAATCTGCTGCTGCAGGCGACACTAACATCGCTGACATCACTGTAGCTGACGGTAAACAAACTGGTGATGCGAATGCTAAATACGAAGTAAATGTTTCCCGTAATGCTGTTAAAGATGCAGCTCGTGAAGCAGTGACTGTAAATACTGCGAACACTACTAACAACCCTATCACTGTTACACCTGTTCAAGATGAAACAAACCATAACACAACTTACCAAGTAACATTCGATGGCGATAAAGCGGCTAAACAAATTCCTTTGACATACAAAGCGAATGGCTCTAACGACCAAAAAGTTACATTGGATAAAGGTTTGAACTTCACTAATGGTTCTAATACAACAGCTTCCGTAGCTGCTGATGGCGTAGTTAAATACGATCTTAACAACAACGTAAACTTGACTCCATCTGGTTCCTTAACTATTGGTGATACTGTTGTTAACAACGGTGGTTTGACTATCTCTGGTGGTCCATCTGTTCTTAAAACTGGTATCAACGCTGGTAACTTGAACATTACTAATGTGAAAGCAGGCGTAAACGATACTGATGCAGTTAACGTTAAACAGTTGAAAGACTCCCGTACAGTAGTAACTTCTAACGATAACTCCGTAACAGTTAACAAAACTGAAAACGGTAACCAAGTTACTTACGACTTGCATGTAGCTCCAGGTGCTGCACAATCCGTATGGAATGTAAAATCCTCTGGTAATACAACTGCTGATTCCGAAACAGCTGCAAAAACTATCTCTGATGGTAAAACAGTTGAAATGGTAGCAGGCAAAAACTTGACTGTAAAACAAACTAGCAACAACGACGGCGCTAAAGTTGAATACGCATTGTCTGACGACATCAAAGTTGGTAACGACGGTAAAGATGGAAAAGACGGCGTTGACGGCAAAATCGGCGTAAACGGTAAAGACGGCTCTGCTGTTGTGATTAACGGTAAAGACGGTTCTATCGGCTTGAATGGTAAAGACGGTAAAGATGGTCTTACTATTAAAGGCGCTAACGGTCAAGACGGCGTAAATGGTACAAATGGTACTAATGGTATCACTCGTATCGTATACGAAGACAAAAACAACAACAAACACGAAGTGGCTACTACTGATGACGGCTTGAAATTCACTGGTAATAACACTGACGTTGTAAACAAAAACAAATTGAACAGTCTTGTTAAAGTTCAAGGTGAAGGCGTAGATAAAACAACTTCTGCATCCTTCAAGAGTGCTTCTGGTAACATCAACGTAAAAGCTGATGGCACTGATACTCTCGAAGTTCAATTGAACAAAGATTTGAAAAACATCACTTCCATTAAAAACGATGGTCCTGCTACTTTCACAATCGGCGGCAACGAATTCAAATTCGATGGCGGCAACGTGAATATGGGAGATAACAACATCACTAACCTTAAATCTGGTGGTGATGTAGTTAACAACGCAGCTAACATCGGCGACGTAACTCGTATTTCCAAAGCTAACGATTTACACATTGCACCAACTCAATCCAACCGTGCAGGTGAAACTACTACATCTTACTCTTATGATGCAGCAGACAAATCCGTTACATTGAAATACAACGATGGCAATGGTGCTAACCAAGCTGGTACAATCGCGAAAATCGACTTGTCTGGTTTGGCAGATCAAATCAAAGATGGCTACTCCTTCTCCACAGATGCGAAAGGCAATGTAGTTGGTAACCATGCTGTAACAGCAGTAGGTAACGGTAAAACTGTATCCTACGCAGCAGGCGATAATTTGACAATTACTCAAAATATCGATAATGCAACTGGTGAACAAACTTATACATATGCATTGTCTAATGACATCAAAGTTGGTAACGACGGTAAAGATGGCAAAGACGGTGTTGATGGTAAAATCGGCGTAAACGGTAAAGATGGTTCCTCTGTTGTAATCAACGGTAAAGATGGTTCCATCGGCTTAAATGGTAAAGACGGTAAAGATGGTCTTACTATGAAAGCTAAAGATGGTCAACCTGGTGTAAACGGTAAAGATGGTATCACTCGTATCGTATACGAAGATAACAGCAAGAATACACACGAAGTGGCTACATTGGATGATGGCATGAAATATGCTGGTGACGATGCACAAGGTACTGATAAATCCAAAGTTATCGCTAAGAAATTGAACGAAACTATGGACGTTGTTGGTGGTGCAGATAAGTCCAAATTGACTGACAACAACATCGGCGTGAACAACGTAGATGGCAAATTGAAAGTTCAATTGTCCAAAGAAGTTAACTTGACTCCATCTGGTTCCTTAACAATTGGCGACACTGTAGTGAACGATAATGGCTTGTCCATCCATAATGGTCCTTCCATCACTAAAGGTGGTATCAACGCTGGTGACTTGAACATTACTAATGTGAAAGCTGGCGTAAATGACACTGATGCAGTTAACGTAAAACAATTGAAATCCGCTAAGACAGAAGTTAAAGCTGGTGACAATGTAACAGTTGATAAAACAATTGGTGCTGATGGTCAAAACATTTACACAGTAAATGCAAAAGCTACTAACCTTGGCGATGCTGAACTTAACTACACAGCTAACGGCGGTGCTAAACAAAAAGTTAAATTGTCTGAAGGCTTGAACTTCGTTGACGGTAACTACACTAAAGCTTCCGTTGATGCAAACGGTGTTGTTAAATACGACGTAACACTTGGTAAAGTAAAAGACGGCGTTGACGGCAAACCAGGCGTTGATGGTGAAAACGGTATCGCAACAGTTAAAACTGTAGTTGATACAATCAATAACTCCGGTTGGAAAGGTGACGTTACTGGTAATACAGTAGGCAATCACACTGCTACAATCGTAAAACCTGGCACAACTGTAAACTTCGGTGCAGGTAAAAACTTAACTGTTGAACAAATCGTTGATGCAGTAACTGGCAACCACACTTACAACTATGCATTGTCCGACGACATCAAAGTTGGTAATGATGGTAAAGACGGTAAACCAGGCGTTGACGGTAAGATCGGTGTAAACGGTAAAGACGGTTCTGCTGTTGTAATCAACGGTAAAGACGGCTCTATCGGCCTCAATGGTAAAGACGGTAAAGATGGTCTTACTATCAAAGGTGCTAACGGTCAAGACGGCGTAGACGGTAAAAATGGTACTAACGGTATGACTCGTATCGTTTACGAAGATAGCAACAACAACAAACACGAAGTTGCTACTACTGATGACGGCTTGAAATTCACTGGTAACAACGAAAGCGTTGTAAACAAAAACAAACTTAACTCCACAGTTAAAGTTAAAGGTGAAGGCGTTACTGAAGAGCAAGAAAAAACATTTGAATCTGCTGCAGGTAACATCGCTGTAACTGCTGATGGTCACGATACTTTGAACATTCGCTTGAATAAAAACATCAAAGGCATCGATAGCATCCAAACTAAGGAAATCCACTTAGGTACACCTGATAACTACACAACAATTAAGAAAGATGGGGACCGCATTAAATACGGCGACAAAACATTCGCTAATACTGACGATATCTGGACAATCCAAGCTAATGGCACAGATGTTCCAGCTAACGGCGGTAAAGTAAATGTTAAAGGTGCTGACGGTATCACAGTATCCAAATCTGCTAATGGCGAAATGACAATTAGCGGTGCTGGCCTTGGTACAATGAGTAGCTTCAACGTTAAATCCTCTGGTAATACTACTGCTGATTCTGAAACAGCAGCTAAGAAAATCACAGATGGTAAAACTGTTGAATTCTCTGGCGGTAAAAACCTTACTGTAAAACAAACTAGCGACGAAAACGGCGCTAAAGTAGAATATGCATTGAGCAACAATGTAAATCTTACTAACGAAGGTTCCTTAACAGTTGGCGATACTAAGATCACTGATGGTGGCTTAGTAATCAACAATGGCCCATCCGTAACTAAAGACGGTATCAACGCTGGTAATAAACAAATTACTAACGTTGAAGACGGTGTAAACGATACTGATGCGGTTAACGTACGTCAATTGAAAGCAGCTAAAACTAACCTTGTTGACGGTCAAAACACTAAAGTGACTGGCGACGGTTCTAAAGCTAACCCTTACAAAGTTAATGTTGAAGGCGATTTGAACAAAATCACTTCCATCACTAACAAAGAAGGCGATGGTAAATTAGAATTCAAAGGTGACCAAGTAGTTAACGTAGCTGGCGACAACACAATCAAGCTTGATGGTAAAACTGGTGACATCACTGGCTTAACTAACAAAACTCTTGATTCTTCCGACTTCGCAACTAAAGGTCGTGCAGCAACTGAAGAACAATTGAAACTTGTTCAACAAGAAGCAGCTAAAAAATCTACTGAAAAAGTACAAGCTAAAGCTGATGCTAATAACATCGCTAAAGTAGCTCCTAAAGCTGGCGATACATTCGGTGCAGCTGGTGCAACATACGAAGTATCTGTAGATAAAAACGACGTGAAAGATGCAGCTCGTGAAGCAGTTACTGTAACAGGTGACAACAAAGCGATCACTGTAGATGTTCAACCAAATGCTACTAACCATACAACTAACTACCAAGTTAACTTCAATGGTAAGGAAGCAGCTAAACAAATTCCATTGACTTACAAAGAAAATGGTGGCAACGCTAGAACAGTAATGTTATCTGAAGGTTTAGACTTCTCCAACGGCGTGAATACTACTGCTCACACTGATGCGAACGGTAAAGTATCCTTCGACGTGAAAGGCGACCTCACTAACATCACTTCCATTTCCAATAACTCCAATGGTCCTAAAGTATCCTTCGGTGGAGATACTGTAAATATCACTGGTGGCAACCTCAACATGGGTGGTAACAAAATCACTAATGTTCAAAAAGGCACTAATGATACAGATGCAGTAAACGTTAAACAATTGAAAGATTCCCGTACTACATTGACATCTGATGATCATTCCGTAGTATTGAAGAAAACTGAATCTGCTGACGGCGGCTTGAACTATGACCTTTCCGTAAAAGGCGCAGTTGATCCTCGCGTTGATCAATTGAACGAAGAAATCGGTCGTGTAGGCGCTCAAGGTGCAGCATTGTCCGCATTGAAACCTATGCAATACGATCCATTGGAACCAACTCAAATCATGGCTGGTTATGGTAACTACCGTGGTAACTCCGCGATTGCAGTGGGCGTAGCTCATTACAAAAACGAATCCACAATGTTCCATGGTGGCTTGTCCTGGGCTGGCGGCTCTAGCCATATGATGGCAAACGCTGGTGTAACTTGGAAAGTTGGTAACAGAGATGCTGAAGCAGCTGTAGCAGATCGCTACCGCAAAGGCCCTATCAGTTCTGCATACGCAGTTCAAACTGAAATGGCTGCAATGAAAGCTCAAAATGCCGGATTAAAAGGTGAAGTATCCGACTTGAAATATGAAAATGAACAAATTAAAGCTCAAAACGCTGGTCTACAAAGTGAAGTAGAAGTATTGAAAGCTCAAATGGCTGCAATGATGGCGAAAATGGGTATGTAATTAGTTACACTTTCAGAAAACTTTCAAAAAAACTAGGAATCTAATCCTAGGTATGGATATGACTGGTAAGGGTTCCCTCGGGAGCCCTCATCCAGCACATTAATTCGACTATGAAAAGAGGAATAGATATGAAAAAATCTACAATGCTTGCTTTCACAGCAGCAGTTTTATTGAGCGCAGCATCCTTCACTGGTCACGCAGCAAGCGCTCCAACATATGATGACAACTTGATCTTACCTAACCCTGCATCCGCACCTGGTTTGAGCAATGTTGTATTGGTACCTGTGGCTAGCCCACAAGTAGTACAATCTCTTCATGATTATGTGAAAGCATGGGAAAATGCGGAACAAAAAATCGCCTTAGCAGAAGCTAAACGTGACAATCATGAACAATTGACTAAAGCTGATAAAAAATGGCTACATTCCAAAGATAAACATAACTATGCTGATTACTTCCGTACGCATTCCATTGGCCGCGTACACGGTTTTGAAACAGCTTTAAATTGGAACGGTGAAAACCGCAACAAAAACGAATACGAATACTTTGAAACACCAAAATACAATGAAAAAGATGGCTTCGTAAACAGCTATGGCTTCAATGTATTGCGTGGCATGGTAGATCGTGTTAACGAAGTTGTACAAAAACAAAAACAAGTTGGCGGTCCTATGAATGACGACGAAGCACAAGCATTAGAAGATGCAATCTTGGATATCCTTGCTCAAGAGCAAGAACATGTATCTAACGAAGAACTTCGTCACTACATGAACGAAACAATTTGGTTCGCTGCTAAAGAAACAGTTAAAAATAAAGCGAGCGAAGAACCAACTGCTGCTGATGAACACGTAGTAGACCTTCGCAAAGCTATCAACGAACCAATGGGTAGCAATGACTACAACAAAGTTGATTTGCGTAGTGCAATCCAACAATAACTGATATCTATAGTGATGTAGGTATTAAAGCCTTGTCTTCTCTCGTAAAAGGCTTAGTTGATCTCTAATACATACTGATGATATACGTGTATCCCTTACATGCACGCGTATCTACAATGACACAATGGCCCTTATAATGAGTTTGTGAGGGCCCCTGTACCCTGGACCCCCGACTAGGGAACACAAATCCTTATTAAACAACGCCATCCGGTTGGATGGCGTTGTTTTTATATATATATACTATATAACGACAGAATTATGCTGATGATACATGTAGCTTAAGAGGTGATTAATAAAAGAGTCTGAATGGGAATTACTACCTATGAAGAATAACGGTATAGATGTGGTGGTAATAGCGTATATAGTAAGCCAATTTAAGTTGATTATTGATATTATTAATAAGTACTATATATAGTATGGAAAATACAAGAATCTACCATATAAAGAGAGGTAGAAAAAAGTTTGCAAAATTTTAAAATTAGGGGTTGCGTACCTCAGTTCTTTGTACTATAATAGCTATACAGTCGTTCGAAGCGACTGTTTATTAGTTAG